>JAGDDM010000151.1 GCA_017958015.1 Abditibacteriota bacterium
CCGAGTAAAAAAAGAACGGTCGTCGCTTGAAGCGGCGGCCGTTAATCTTTTTTGATGGACCTCGCCCGGGTCATGATGTGTCCGAAGCGGGAGTTTATCAGGTCCATGGTCTCGTTGATTTTTTCTTTTTTGTTGTCGAAGAGGTTCATGGGAGCGCCGGTTGTGAGGCCGGAGAGGGCCACGCCCAAAAGGCGCACTTCGGTTTTGTGGCGCATGGAGTCGAAGAGTCCGCAGACGGTTCGGTACACCGTCAGGTCGTCGTTCACGCTGTCCGGCAGTGTTTTGTTTTTGGAGACGTATTTCAGGTCGGCGTAGCGGATGATAATGCCTACGGTTCTGGAGGAGAAGCCGTAGCTCCGCATGCGGGCGCAGGTCTTTTCCGAAAGGCGCATGAGCTCGGCGCGGATGACGTTCGGGTCGCTCGTGTCGGTCATCATGGTGTGGCAGTGGCTGAAGGACTTCACTTCCTCCGCCTTGTAGTATGGCACCACCGGGTTCTCGAATCGGCCCGCGCCCATAAGCTTCAGGTTCCTGCCGTTGACGCCGAACTCCCGCACCAGAAGCTCCAGGGGAGCCTCTCCCAGCTGTTTCGCGGTGGTGATGGCCGTATCCGCCAGCCGCTTCGTTATCTGCGCTCCGATGCCGCTGAGCTCCCGCACCGGCAGATCCTTCAGAATGTCCGCCACGTCCTCCGGCTTTATCTCGAATATGCCGTCGGGCTTGCGCTTTTCCGAGGCCAGCTTGGCCAGGGTTTTGTTGGGAGCTATGCCCACGGAACAGGTGAGCGCCGTCTCCTCAAAGACGCGCCGCTTTATTTCCGCTCCCATTTCGAGGGCTGAGGGAAAGCGGTCCAAGGTGGCGGTGATGTCCAGAAAGCACTCGTCCACGGAGACGCGCTCCACCATGTCCGTGAAGCCGGTGAATATGTCGAAGATTTCGTCGGAAACCGCCTTGTATTTCGCCATATTGCCGTTTACGATAATGAGGTCGGGGCAGAGGCTCTTTGCCCGCGCTATGGGCATGGCGCTGTGTACTCCGTACTTTCGGGCCTCGTAGCTGGCGGCGGAGACAACGGAGCGCTCTCTGTCGGCGCCCACAACAACGGGCTTGCCTTTAAGGCTCGGATTGTCTCTTATCTCGACGCCGGCGAAAAAGGCGTCCATGTCGGCCAAAATAATCGTGCTCATATGGGAAATAATGTGGGTTAAAACCGAAAAAAGGGCTGTTTCGCAGCCCTTTTCGTTCTTTCTTTTATATTATTCGTTTACGTCGAACTTGTATCCCACGCCCCAGATTGTCGCGATTCTGCCGGAGCTGCCGGGGATTTCTATTTTTCGGCGGAGGCGTTTGATATGCTGATCCACGGTGCGCTCATCGCCGTAGTAGTTTTTGTATGACCAGGCCGCTTCCAAAAGTTCGGTTCTGGTGAAGACCTTGTCTTTGTTGCCCGCCAGGGCCCAGAGGAGCTCAAACTCCTTGGGAGTGAGAGAAATCTTTTCCTCGGCGATTGTGACCGTTCTGGAGATTCTGTTGACGATCATGCCGCCGATGGTGATAACGTCGCCGGAGATATTTACGCCGGAGGATGAGAGTCGGCGGGTGATGGCCCGGATTCTCGCCGCGATTTCTCTTTCGGAGCAGGGCTTTATCACATAATCATCCGCCGCCAGCTCAAGGGCGATAATCTTCTCTATCTCGTCGTCTTTCTCGGTGAGAATCATGAGAGGGGCGGAGGTGACGGTTCTTATGTTTTTGTAAAACTCGGTGGAAGTCTCGTCGGAGAACGACGGATCCAAAATGATAAAGGCCGTCTTGTCGGATTTCGCAATTTTTTGGAACTCCCTGACATCACTTATTTTCTTTACGGCGAAGCCGTTCTTTTCCAAGTAATTTTCGAGTGATTTCGCGTATTCACGATCGGAATCCGCGATAAGTATCGTCTTTTCTTCTTTTTGTGTCATTTAAAATGGACCTCATTAAAAAATACAATTACATTATACTATCTTTGCCGTTAATTTGTCAATAGCCAAATGAGGAATAACACATAAAAAAACGGACATTCACGGGAATGTCCGTTTTGTTTGATTGATATTACTTGGATGCCAATTTTTGGGCGGAGAGGAAGGCCAGAGCCAAGTCGTAGGTGTCGCTATCGATAACGGTTCTGCCGTTTACGATGTAGGGAGCGGAGGAGAGCTTCATCTCCTTGCCGTTCACCTTGGCGGTGGCGCTGCCGATGACCATTTCCATCTTCATGGAGTCGGTGATAACCGTAACGGTCTTGGTGTCGTTGTCCCAGAGGAGAACGCCGCCCATGTCCTCGAAGAATCCTCTGGCTCTTATCTTCTTGGAAGTAACGGCCTTGGATTTCTTGATGATTGCTTTGGTTGACTTCTGAGTAAGGGGCAGAGTGGAGTAGGAAGACTGACCCTGAGGAGTGTTGTCCTTGACGGTGGGAGCCATGGCAATCTTAACGGGGCTGGCGGCCTCGGCGGGCTTCACTTCTTCCGGCTCGACGGCGCTGAGGCTGTCGTTCACCGGAACCTCGACGGACTCGGTGTGTCTCAACTCGCCGGTGAGGTCGGCTTTGGCGATGAGCACCGGCTTTTCGATGTTTATGGGTTCGGAAGGAACGGAGGATGCGGCGCCGGAAGCGGCGAGTTCGCTCTCGTTCATTCTGATAAGGGCCTGAGTGGCGGCGCTGATGTCGGAGACGGAGGATACGCTCACCGGCAGGGAAGGCTCGGCGGGAGCGGATACACCGGCGGCGGCGAAGTCGGAGCTGCCGGTTCTGACGTTTCCGACAAGGGCGTTGGTTACGCCGGAGGCGGAGGAAATACTCACGGGCATGGCGGGCTCGGCGGCGGTGAGGCCGGAGGATGCCATGCCGGAATTGCCGGTTCTTATGTTGCCCCGCAGGGAGCTTGCCACGCCGTTTGCGGATGATACGTTTACGGGCATGGAGGGTTCGGCGGCCCGGGAAGCGGATTCGCCGAAGGTTTGGGAGCCCCGCACGACCGGAACGGTTACCGCGGAGGGTACACCGGACACACCGGCGATGCCGGGACTAACCGGAAGGGCGGCGGCGGGACCGGAGACGGCTCCGCTGTTCTCGGAGCCTCTGATTACGCCCGCGGGAGCGGATGTTGCCGGAGAAGATACGCCGGTCATGTTGGGCGCGGCGATGGGAGCGGATACGGCGGTCATGGGCGTTCCGGCGGTCTCGGAAGTCCGCAGGGAGGCCGCGGGAGCGATGGAAGAAGGCACGTTCACCGCGGGTTGAGATGTTCGGGCCGCGGTGAGCTGGGCGGGAGTCTTGGGAATGGGAATGGTGGCTACCCGATCCTGCTTGCCGGAGAGGGCGTCCCGCAGAGCCGACTTGGTTTCCTTGTTGGTCACGCTCATTGTGGTGACCGTGGGTTCGGTGAGACCGTTTTTGAAAGTGACTCCCAGGGACACGGTGTCGCTCATGTTGCCGGAATTGTCGTAGGCGTATGTGCTGATGTTGTGGGATCCGTCTTTGTATGTGGTGGTATCCAGGGCGTAGTTGTAGGGCGGCACGTTCTTAAGGAGCTTAAGGGTGTCGTCAACAAGGAGACTCACAAGGGGCGGCTCGCCGCTGTCGTCGTTTGCGGCAAGCTCAATCTTTTTGGTTCCGCTCAAAATCTCGCCGGCTTTCAGGTTTTTGAAAGCCACAACCGGGGCCTTGGTATCGACGCCGTCCCGGGCGGGGACGATGTCGCCCACGTTGCCGATGCCGGAAACTTCGGAAATGAGCTTGGAGCCTGCGAACACCTTAACAACCAGGTTGTGGGCGCCTTTGCCCGCCTTGGAAGTGTTCCAGAGGAAGGAGGTGACGCCGTGGGAGGCGGCGTTGTTCAAAGTCCGCCGCAGAGCGAACTCGCCGTCCACCCAAAGCTCAAGCTTGGTGACTTTGACCTTCTCATCGCCGGTGTTGAAGCCCACGGAAACTTCCATGCTTCCGCCGGTGGCCACGGTGCTCTCGGCGGGAGCGAGAAGCCGCACGCTGGCCGCCGCCGACAGGACGGAGGAACAGGTGCTCAGGAACATGGTTCCCGCCAAAACGTAACTTGTGAATCTTCGTATAGTCATAACAGTGCCCCGTTAAAATACAAATTTATACACATTTATTGTAGCACATAAGGGGAAGATAGTCAAGCGGATTTAAAGGGATTAGGGGTTAGGTTTTAGGGGTTAGCGGCGGAAATCGCGAAGCGGGCATCCCGATTGTGATGTTGAAGGGAATAGGGAATAGCGGCGGTGTCGGCTCCGCCGACGATTATATAACTCACATCGCAATGTCGGTTTTATAATCCGTCGCCGTTAGGCGACACCGCAATTATTCATTATTCACTATTCACCATTCATTCGACACAAAAAATCGGCTCCCTTTCGGGAGCCTAAAGATTTTTTTGTGTCGATCAGACCCAGCCGCGCCATTTCATGGCTTCGCCGACTCTGTTGACGGAAACGAGGTAGGCCGCTGTGCGGTTGTCCACGTTGTACTTTTCTCTCATGGCGACTACGTCCCAAAAAGCCTTGGAAATCTTGGTATCCAGCTTCTCGTGGACTTCGTCTTCTTCCCAGTAGTAACCGTAGTTGTTCTGTACCCACTCGAAGTAGGAAACGGTTACGCCGCCGGCGTTGGCGAGGAAGTCCGGAAGAACGAAAACGCCGTTCTTGTGGAGAATCTCGTCCGCTTCGGGGGTGGTGGGGCCGTTGGCCAGTTCGCAAACGATGGAGGCCTTAACCTTGTCGGCGTTGTCCTTGGTGAGCACGCCCTCGAGAGCGGCGGGAACGAGGATGTCAACGTCCAGCTCAAGGAGTTCCTCATTGGTGATGGCCTTGGCGCCGGGGAATCCGACAACGGTCTTGTTGCTGAGCTTGTACTCGGACAGAGCCTTGGCGTCCATGCCGTCGGGGTTGTAAACACCGCCCTTGGTGTCGGAAGCGGCAACGACCTTGCAGCCGAGGATGCTCTCGAAGAGGGTGGCGGCGAAGGAACCGGCGTTGCCGAAGCCCTGGATGGCTACGGAGGCGCCCTTGAGGTCCTTCTTCAGGTACTTGGCGGCCTGGCGGGTCACGTAGACGCCGCCGCGGGCGGTAGCGTCGCCTCTGCCGGCGGAACCGCCGAGGGCGATGGGCTTACCGGTAATGATGCCGGGGGAGTAGTGGCCGGCGAGCTTGCTGTACTCGTCCATCATCCAGGACATGTGCTGGCCGTTGGTGTAGACGTCCGGCGCGGGAACGTCGATCTCGGGAGCGATGAAGCGTCCTACTCTGTCGATGTAGGCGCGGCAAAGTCTCTCCTGCTCGCCCAGGGACATTTCCTTGGGGTTGCAGATGATGCCGCCCTTACCGCCGCCGAGGGGGATGTCGACGACGGCTGTCTTCCAAGTCATCCAAGCGGCGAGAGCCTTGACGGTGTCAACGGTCTCTTCCGGATGGAAGCGGATGCCGCCCTTTGCGGGGCCGCGAGCGTCGTTGTACTGTACGCGGAATCCCTGGAAAACCTTGACGGAACCGTCGTCCATCTTTACGGGGATGGATACGTGAAGTTCGCGGAGGGGCTCCCGAAGAAGCGCGTGTACTGCGGGGTCGAGATTCAGGATAGCGGCGGCCTTGTCAAGCTGGCGCTGAGCGATCTCGAATGCGTTAAGTTTGTTGCTCATAAGAGTTGCTCCAAAAAATATAAGATATTTTTTCCGCCGAGATTTTCGCCTCTGACGGGGAAGGCAGTAAATTAAACCGTACCGATTATACCGCAAACTTCTTTTTTTGTCAATTCGGCTTTTCGTTGACAGTTTCGGCGGTTATCAAATATAATATATATGTACCCAAAAACAAAGTTTTCGGATTCGGAGAATCGTCGGCGGAGCCGACTCTTTCGATACCGTCAGGTTTGAGACCGATAAAATGGCAAATTTCTGTAAATACTGCGGGAACGAAAACCCCGATGACGCAACCGTCTGCAGAGGCTGCGGCGAACCCATAAAAGACGCGAAGGTTATTATAAGGTGCCCCAAATGCGGCGCCGTCATGAGTGAGGACGGCGTGTGTCCCGAGTGCGGCTCCAAACTCCTCATCGACAAGAGCAAAAAGAAAAAGCCGAAAGAGGAACGTTTCGTTGAGATGACCTACGACGGCGAGCTCATTTTGGACGACACCGAGGAATATACCATGCGGCCTCCGACGCGGCACGAACAAAGTTACGGTACCCAGCCGCCGCCCAGGCATGAGCCGGAAATCAATCAGCAGAAGATGGAAGAGGAAGCGGAGATCAACGAGTACCTGAGCCGGGCCCGTTGGATTCACATCGACCCCAACGAAAAGATTCCCAAGCGTCCGCTGACAAAGGAAGAGGCGGAGGTTCTTCGGGACGACGTGGCGCAGAACATCGCCGAGTCCCAAGAGACGGACGTTATGCCCGAGGACTACGAGTCGGACCGGTTCTTCGGCGAGAAAAAGTCGAAGCCCTGGCTCCACGGAAAGGGCATCAAAATCGACAAGGCGAAGATGAAAAAGTCTCTCGCCAAGATGAAGATTCCCGCTCTCGTCGCCCTCATTCTCGTCGCCGCGGCGATTGTCTTCTATCCCTCCGCCATGAAAGCCCTTGATATCCACCGGACGAAAAAGGCCTTCGATATTTGCACCCGGGTCATAAGCGGCTCCCAAGAGGAAGCCTTCGCCACCGACTTTGACTTCGGCGGAATTGCGAAGTATTACAAGAGCATCGACCTGGATGTGATGAAAAAGAAGCTCATTGTGCGGATTGACACTCCCGACTGGATGGCCGTTACTTACGATGACCGCCACGAGTTTCTCGCCAACATTTACTCCGCCTGGTCCAATATCTGTAAGCAGAACAAGGTGGACATGGAGAACGTGAGAGTGGACATCATCAACGAAAAGGGCTACGCCGAGGCCACAGCCACCGTTACCGAGGGCATAATTCAGGAAAACATCGACGTCATAAAGAACAGCGATTACAAACCCGAGGACTTCGGGTTTAAGGAAAGGAAGGACAAGTAATGGCAAATTGTAAGTTTTGCGGTTGTCCCACACAGAACAACGAGGAAATCTGCGAGCACTGCGCCAAGGAGCTGGACGACGTCTCCGTGGCGGGCACCGACGTGAAAATGGTGCCGCCGGAAGCGAAGAAGCTCAACTGGGGCGCCTTCTGGTTCAGTTGGCTCTGGGCCGTGAATCACCGGATTTACTTCCCGCTTGTTATACTTATCGTGCCCATACTGGCCGTATTCGCCAAGGGCGAGCGCATGGAAACGATTGTCAACGTGCTCTCCTACATCATAAGCATTCCCATTCAGGTGTTCCTGCTCCTGAAGGGCGGCGAGTTGGCGTGGCAGAGACGTGACTTCGACAGCGTGGAAGAGTACGTGGAAGTCCAGAAAGCCTGGGTCAGGTGGATTTTCTACAGCTTAATCATCGCCGTTATCGTGTGCCTTCTGTTCAGTACGCTCCTTGTGGCATATTACATGAAAATACACGGACATTAAAACAAAGGAGATATAAGGATTATGTTTTGTAAGTTTTGCGGAAAAGAAATCGCGCCGGGCAGCGCCGTTTGCGAGCACTGCGGCGCCAAGCTCGTCGAGGCGGTGAACACTTCCGGCACCGGAAACGCCGCCGTTGTTCCCGAGGAGATAAAAGGTCTCAACTGGAGCGCTTTTTGGTTCGGTTGGATTTGGGGACTTTGCCACAACGTCTATGTGTCGCTGCTTGTGGTCATCACCGGAGCCATCGGCTTTATCGCTCCCAAAGAGAGCGGTTTCGGAGGCTTTTCGGGAGTCGTCGGTCTCGTAATGTCGATTTTCCTTTTGACAAAGGGCAACGAACTCGCTTGGCGGGGCCGCAGATTCGAGAGCGTCGAGGAGTTTAAGGCGGTGCAGGCCGCCTGGAAGAAGTGGCTTTGGCCCTACATCGCTTTCCTGGTACTCCTGTGCGTTATCCTCATCATCGTAATCGCTCTTTGCGGCGCGAAGTTCCTTCAGCAGTGTAAGTGATTCGAAAACAAAGGGGCTCGGTTTTCACCGAGCCCTTAATTTTTGTATGGGATTGCGGTCGAGAACAAACATCTCCGGAGGGTCAAAGCCTTTCGGGAGGGAGATTATCTCGTTGCCGTAGAGGTTGAGATACTTCAGCCGCTTCAGAGGCGACAGGTCCGGGAGCAGAGCCAGGCCGTTTGAGGCCAGATTCAAATCCTCCAGTTCATCCATGTCCGTGATGGCGGGGGGCAATGTTTTGATGATGTTGTCCGAGGCGAAAAAGGTCTCGACCCGCTTCAGGTTGCCGATACTTTCCGGCAGAATTGTCAGGCGGTTGTGGGACACGTCCAAAAACTTCAGGTTTTTGAGGTCGCCGATGTTCTTCGGCAGGTAGGTCATGAGGTTCATGGACAGATCCAGCCGCCGGAGACTTGTGACGGCGCACACTTCCGGCGCGCTCTTTTCCAAGCTGTTGAAGTTGAGGTTCAGATCCTCGAGACGGGTGAGGCTGCCCAGCGTTGAGGGCAGACACTCCAAATCGTTCCGGGACAGGTCCAGGCGTTCAAGGTTTTCGAGGTTGCCCAGGGTATCCGGCAGCGAGGTGAGGAGGTTGTGGGA
>JAGDDM010000152.1 GCA_017958015.1 Abditibacteriota bacterium
CGGTGTTGGTGACGCCGCACATGAAGGGCATTTTGTTGGCGCGGAAAACCGCCACGGACTCGTCGGTAATCATGTGGGGCTCGATGCTGAAGCCGTCTATATTGTCCTTTTTCAGTTGGTCGCACTTGGCCTGCCAGTCAACTTTGTTTCTTCCGTTCATGAGGAAGTAGGCGGTGACGTCGGGCATTTGCTTCTTGCTTTGAACAACAGCGTTGTAGGAGAAACTGATGATACGCACTCTGTCGCGGACTCCGCAGGTGTCAATCACCTTTTCCAGAATGGGGAACACCTCCGGGCGGTCGTCCTTAATCTCAATCGCCATCTTTTTGCCCTTGGGCATAAGCGTAAGCGCTTCCTGCAAAGTGGGAATCTTTTCCCCGGCGAATTCCTTGCCCTTGTGGGAACCGAAATCGAGGCTCCGAAGCTGAGCGAAGGTGGCGTCGGTGATTTTGAGGTCGACGCCGGCGCACCGCTTCACGCTGTTTTCGTGGCTGAGAACGAGTTTTTTGTCCTTGGTGAGCCAGATGTCGGTCTCGATCATGTCCGCTCCGTCGTCCCAGGCTCTTTGCATGGAAACGAGGGTGTTCTCCGGAGCCAGAGCCCTTACGCCTCTGTGGCCGAGGATGTTGGGGCGCCGGGTGACGGGCTTAACGTCGGTGAAGGCGGCCAGCATAAGGTCCGGCCGGTTGGTGATGATGCCCGCGGCGCCGTGCTCGACAAGTTCCTTTGCCTTGTTGACATCGTCGATTGTCCAGGCCCAGGGCTTGAGACCCGCTTTCACCGCCTTTTCGACGAAGTCCGGACCCTTTTCCCAGCCGTTGAAGATGGCGTCGCGGCTGCCAAGCTCGCCGAAGAGTTTTTTCGTGTCCTCGACGCTGTAATTGTCCAGATGACCCAGAGCCTTCGTCTTCGGTATGGCCTTTCTGAAGGCCCGAATCGTGTCCGGATCCGCCAGCACGAGGAAACTGTCCTCCGCGTGGGCGGCCTTAACGCAGGCGGAGATAATCTCAACCGCTCTGTCGCCGCCGCACTTCAGGTCGTACATAACGAGTTTGCCCTTGGGAACGGTGGCCAGGAACTCCTGCAGCGTGGCGATCTTCTCGCCGGCGAACTTCTTGTCGAAGTAGGAGCCGAAATCGAGTTTCCGAAGCTCCGCGAAGGTGGCGTCCGCCACGTTTTTGTCCACTCCGGTGTAGCGGATGATGTTTTCGTCGTGGCAGAGAACGGCTTTGCCGTCCTTTGTTATCCGCACGTCGATTTCGGCCAGATCCGCGCCGATTTTCCAGGCGTTCTTGGCGGCAACAACCGTGTTCTCCGGAGCCAGACCGCCGCCGCAGCGGTGGGCGATGATGATCGGGCGGGCGAAAGCCGGCGCCGCCAAAAGAATGAGCAGGGGAATAAGATATTTTTTCATTTGTCTTCAAGCGCCTCCAATACAATGTCCGGTCTGTCGGTGCAAATCCAACCGGGGCCGTATGATTCCATCTTCCGGGCAAGTTCCGCTTCGTTGGTGACGCCGCACATAAAGGGCATGTTGTTTGCTTTGAATACGGCGGTTGACTCGTCGTCGATCATAAAGGGCTCGATGCTGAAGCCGTCGATTCCGTCGCCTTTGAGTTTGTCGCACTCCGCCTGCCAATCGATTTTGTCCCGGGTCGCCATTAAATGATAGGCGGTAATGTCCGGCATTCGTTTTTTCGCCGCGACCACGGCATCGTAGTAAAAACTGATGAGGCGGACTTTGTTTCGGGCTCCGCATTCGTTCAGCGTATCCTCCAGAATCGGGAATACCTCCGGTCGGAAGTCCTTAATTTCCACCGCCATCATCTTCCCATCGGGAATGATTTCCAGCGCTTCTTTGAGAGTCGGGATTTTCGCCCCCTCGAAATATTTGTTGAAGGAGGAGCCGAAATCCAGCGCCCGCAACTCGTCGAAAGTCATGTCGATGATTTTGCCCGGAACTCCGGCGGTGCGGGAAATGTCGTCGTCGTGGCAGAGCACAAGGACATTGTCCTTGGTGAGGTAGATGTCGGTTTCGATCATGTCCACGCCGAGGCGCCAGGCCAGCTTCATTCCCTCGATTGTGTTTTCCGGAGCCAGGCCTCTGGCCCCTCTGTGTCCCATAATTTTCGTTTTCATTGTACTTTCCTTATTTATCGAAGGCGCGGAGCATAACCTCCGCCCGGTTTGTCATGAAGGCTTTCATGCCCGCGTCGGCGAATATCCGCGCCCAAACGACGCTGTCGATGGACCAGCCCAGGGGCTTCATGCCCGCGGCCACCATCTTCTTCACCAGTTCCACTCTGTCCGGACTGTAGAGGGCGTGGAAGTTTACGTACTCGTAGTGAAATTCCTTGTCCAGTTCGACGCTGTTTTCCACGGTTCCGTATCTGTCCACGTCGCCCACCAGCTTTACGTTGGGCATCAGTTTGTGAAACGCCCGCAGGGTGTCAAGGTCGTTTATCTGAACGAGGCATCTGTCCTCGGTGCGGGTGGCCTTGATGTTGGCGGCGATGATTTCCGCCACCTTTTCGCCGAAAACTTTGGTGTCGAAGAAAACGTATCTGCCCTTGGGTACGGTCATGAGCATTTCCTGCAGAGTGGGGATTCGGGCGCCCTTATATTTGGGGTCGAAGTCGGTGCCGAAATCCATGGCCCTGAGCCGGGCGAAGGTGGCGTCCGCCACGTTCAAATCGATGCCGGTGTAGTCGATGGTGTTGGGGTTGTGGAGAAGTACGGCCTTGTTGTCCTTGGTGAGGCGCACATCAATCTCGATGATGTCCGCGCCCGCTTTCCAGGCGGCTTTGGCCCCCGCAATCGTGTTTTCCGGTCCGAAACCGCCGGAGGCCCGGTGGGCGATGACGAGAGGCCGGGCGAAAATCGGAGCGGCCAAGAGAATGAGGAGAGGTATTAAAAGTCTTTTCATGAGAGGTTCCTTTCGTAAAGAGGTATTTATATTATATCATAAGGAGCGGTAAAAGAGGAAATAAATTCCCGGCGGAAATTCGGAAGCCGGATTTCCGAAAAAAAGGACTTGACTATATTTCGATTATGTATTATCATTAAACTATCAACGAACGGGAAGTGTGAAGTGAAGAAGCATAAATTCAGACTCAATTCGGAGCTGCACCTCACCCGCCAGTGGCGGACGGCGCTTAATTTCGGCATCGCCGAGTTCCCGGAGGGCAGCGGTATAAAATGGATGCGGATAGAATTGCCCGGAGGCGAGGTTATGTACACCTCTCCGGATAATATCGACGTAATCCTCGAAAAGACGGACCGGGTGTCCGACGACGACTAACGAAGGGTTGCGCACTTTACGCGCTTATATATTTCTCTTATTCTTATGGAGGTGCGTTATGGCGGCTAAAGTCAGTGATGCTTGCGCGGGCTGCGGCGTTTGCGCCGATGCTTGCCCCTGCGGCGCCATCACCGTCAATGATGTGGCGGTCGTGGACGAATCCGCGTGCGTTGACTGCGGTGCCTGCGCGGACGCTTGTCCCTGCGGCGCTATTACCGTTGAATAATAACGGCTTTTCGGGCTCCCGCGATAACTCTTTCTCGGGAGCCGAACTGTTTTTGCCGCCGGATACTCATGGCCAGAGGCTGGGAAAAAATAAAGGACCGGGTAGACTCCTGCTTCTCGCAGGTCTACGAGGCGTCCAAATATAAACCGAAAAACGTCTTGGCGATAGGCGCCAAGAGGCCTTTCCTTATTGACGGTTTCAAGCGGGCCAACGTGGAGATTACCACCTACACCCCGCCGCCCGGACGGAAGTTTACCCTTAACTGCGAAAAGGCTTTCGACGTGATTGTTTGCGCCGGAGTCCTGGCCCATATGCCCTACAAGGATTTCGGCCTCTGTCTCAAGGAGATTAATAAGGCCGCCCGCAAAGGAGCCGTAATAGTGCTCCCGGACGCGGGACCCTGCATGAAAGTCAATCAGGTCATCGTCTCCGGACTGTCGATCCCCGCCTACAAGGTGGAGGACGTCCACTATTGGGAGATCGGCTCCTTCGGCTACGGCCTCGCCCGTGTCAGAGCCACCATCTTCGCCGCCGGTTTCACGTTGGAATACACCTACCGGGTGCCGGACAATCCCTTCCACAGAGTTTTCGTGCTCTCCAAGCGGGACTTCGAGGGACTGTGATGGAAGATGAAACCGGAGCCCTCTGCGATATCTGCGTAAATCACGACGAGTGCAACGGCCATTATATGATGTGTCCTTTTTTCGAGCCGAAGAAGGAAAACCGGGAAGACAATCCCCAATCGGAACCGCCCGCGGCGGATAACCGGTAACTTTGTTAAAAAACGGATTATTCCGTTATTGTATTTTCATACGCAAAGGAGGATATATCTATGCGTACTCTCAAGAGAGCGATTCTCGCTTTCGTTCTCACTCTTGCGGTAGTCTCCGCGTCCTTCGCGGGCAAGGCTCCCAAGAACATCATCCTGCTCATCGGCGACGGTATGGGCATCGGCATCATCGCCTCCGCCAAGCACAATGTTAAGGGCGGCAGACTGGCCATGGAAGATTTCCCGGTTACCGGCTTCTCCATCACTACTCCCGCGGACCACATCGTCACCGACTCCGCCGCTTCCGGCACCGCTTTCTCCACGGGCTTCAAGACCAACAACGGCATGATCGCCCGGCTGCCTAACGGCAAAGACGTTAACTCCATCCGCTACTATGCTCAGCAGCGGGGTATGAAGACCGCCATCGTCAGCGTCAAGAACATCACCGACGCCACCCCGGCCGTTTTCCTCTCTCACGCGGACCACAGATCCGAGCTCTTCAACATCGCGGCTCAGATTCCTTTCAGCGGCTGCGACGTCATTTTGGGCGGCGGCCTTTCCCACTTCGTTTCCGGCAGTGAAGGCGGCGACGTCGTTATCCGGGACGCCGCGGGCAAGGAGACCGTTGTTAAGGGCTCCAGAGACGACGGCAAGAACGTTGTGGACGACATCAAGGCTCAGGGTTATACCTTCGTCACCACCAAAGAGGATATGCAGAAGAGCGACGCCGACAAGCTTTTCGGTCTTTTCGATGCGGGTATCATGAACACCGCTCCCGATACCCCGGAACCCACTCTCACCGAAATGACAATGAAGGCTATCGATATTATCAACAGAAATAACAAAAACGGCTTCTTCATTATGTCCGAAGCGGGCTGCATCGACAGCGGCAACCACGCCAACAACCACGCTTACGCTCTGCAGGAAATGCTGGAGTTCGACAGAACCATCAGAGCCTGTCTCGACTTCGCCAAGAAGGACGGTGAGACCCTCATCGTAATCACCGCCGACCACGACACCGGTTCCATGGGCTGCGTCGATCCTTCCGAGCACGCCATCAGCGAAGGCAGAGCCACCAGCGCCGTCTACGGTACCGGCGGCCACAGCGCCAACTGGGTTCCCGTATTCGCTTACGGTCCCGGTTCCGAGTATTTCGCCGGCGCTCAGCAAAACATCGCCATCCCGAGAAGATTCGCTTCTTTCTGGGGTCTGGACCTTGTGAAGCTTGCCAAGTAATTAATTCGCCCCGGAACGGTTTGCCCGCTTTCGGGGTTCGGTTTAAATGCTTTTCGGAAACAAGAGAAAAGGAGTAATCCTTATGAAAAAGTTAATCTTTGTTATGTTGCTTGTTGCCGCCCTGTCCGGTTCCTCCTTCGCCGCGTGGCTGAACAACCCCAACGCGGCCTCCGCCAAATCGGACGCTCTGGGAATCGCGACCGCATCCGTGACCGCTCCCGCCGTGTTGAAGGCCGGCGCCACGGGCACCAAGGTCACCGCCGTATCCGTTACCTACTCCAACGCCATGGACAGCGGTTGGTCGCCCTACATGCCCGCCATGAACCCCTTCGGTATGGTTTTGCTTCTGAAGGACAGCAATCCTCCGCAGACCAACGACGACCTGTATATCGGAAGTATCAACAAAAGCAACGATTTCGAGGATATCTACTTCGCCGTTTTCGTGGCGGACGCCTCCGTCAATCCGGACGTTACTTTCAACGTTTGGGGCGGCAACGCCGCCTACACGGAACCTCTGGTGGGTCAGCGGTGGTACGTCTACGTGAACGATGAGTACGTGGACACCTTCGTCTGGGACGCGGACCACCTGTCCAAGACCAACCCCATGTATTCCCTCTACTTCAACGGAGCGGAGGTGAACACAATGGCCAACGCCGCCATCGTGCGGCTCAGCACCACCTCTCCCTTCCCGCCCGAACCGGAAGTGCCGGAACCGGCGTGTGCCGCGTACGGTGTCGCCGGGCTTGTTTCCGTTATCGGAATAAAGAGAAGAATTAAAAAGTAAGATTTTACACAAAAATACCGCCCTACGGGGCGGATTTTTTTGTGTCCGCTGCGGGTGTCGTTGTTGACACGGAAATTCGGTTTATGGTATAATCATTCGGTTTTAACGGCAAATTTTCAACGAAAAAGGAGAAAAATCATGAAAAAACTTATTGCTGTTTTCGCTCTTTGCCTCACCCTTTCCGCTTCCCTTTTTGCCGGTGAGTTGACCGGCGGCACTTGGGGCGTTTACCGTGAGGGCGGCACCGCGCCGGAATACATTGATGACGGCGAGGGCGGCGTCTACGTCTACGGTGACGTTCGCGGCGCTGTGGGGCTTCGGTACATCAACAGGGACGGCTGGCTCATCAACGGCAACGCCGGGGACGTGCTCAACATTTCCTACACCGTCACCGGCGTATGCGACAACAAAGACGGATACGGAATTCAGTATTACAGAACATACAAAGATTACGAGCTTCGGAGCTTGCGGCTTTATATGCGGCCCGACGAGCTGAACTTTGACGACTACACTATCTCCGTCGACACCGCCGGCGGCTCCACCGTTGCCACGTTTACATTCACCTACGAACTGCCGGAAGACTATTCCGCGTTTAACGGCCTCGATATGGCCACCTCCTACCTTCTTGACAGCGAGACCGACGGCTCCGTGACATACGACAATCAGCCCGCTTTCAGAGTTTCCGCTCCCGTGCTCACAATCGTAAGGCCCGGCGGCGACCCGGAGGAGGAAACCGTTCTTCC
>JAGDDM010000153.1 GCA_017958015.1 Abditibacteriota bacterium
GCAACAAACCGGAATTGTCGCTTAGAAAAGCATTTTACTTACATTTTCGGGGTTCATACCACCCCGGGGAGCCCGTTTTCTTTAGAGTTTTGTATATTCGATTATCATCGACGTTAGCGCTTCGGGAGCGGAGAGTTTATATCCTTTCATGAGCTGTTTGCCCGTGAGGATTTCCTCTCCCCCGTCCCGGTTGGTGAGTTTATACTTGGCGCCGGGCCGAAGTCCCCGGAGGGTAACGGTGATGGCGGGTTCTTTGTTCTCGGGTCGTCTGAAGGCCTGAATGATGCCCTTGCCCGCCTCGGGGAGGTCGAACTGGGCGGCAATCCACTTGTCCTTGTCGATGTTCCAAGGTGTCAGGGGGTAGTAGTCGCCGGTGTAGCATTCTTTGATTGTTCTGAACTCCTCGGCTATCTTGCGCATGAAGTCGTAGTCGTAGGGTTTGCCGGTGCGTCCGTTGACCGTGCCGCTCCACACCGCGGTGGCCATGCCGCCGTAGGTGCTGCGGAAGTCGTAGAGGTCGGCGCCTCTCATGCCGATGCCGCCCAGAGGGAGCCAGTAGGCGGAGCCGAAAAAGGAGCCCTGATAGCCTTCGGGGTTGGGCTCGAACTCATAGTCGGTGCGCAGAGCCGGCAGCGCCATGCACATGGTGGCGTAGTCGTTCCGCAGACCGCCGGAGGAGCAGGAGTCAATCTCCAGACCCGGGTTTCGGTCCTTCAGAGTCTGCCACAGGCGCAGGTGGCCCTGAATGTAGGCGTTCTCAACAAAGCCCTTCCGCTCGGCGGTGTCTCTGCGCTGCCAATACTTCAGGGGGCTCATGTTGAAATCCTCCCGGTACATATCCACACCGGCGTACTTGATGATTTTGTCGATGCGGTTAATAAACCAGTTCACAACTTCGGGCTTGGAGTAGTCCGCCAGATTGCCGTACTCGTGCTTCCAGTGGACATCCGGAAAATCGCCCTTAATCAGCCAGTCGCCGTGATTATTGTAGAACTCGGTGCCTTCATAGACCCGCTCCGGCTCGAACCAGAGCATGTTTTTCATGCCCATCTTGTGGGAATAGTCGAAAGCGGCTTTCATGCCTTCCGGATCGGAAATCTCCCAGGTGCCGGTGTTGTACCAATCACCGAAGGGCTTGGGATACCAGCCGGCGTCCTGCCACAGATACTCGGCTTTCACGTCCATCTTCTCGATACGCTTCATGGTCTCCACGTTTGCGCCGGCGCAGAAATTGAACCGGGCTTTCGGGGGCTTGCCGTCAATCTTGGGGGTGGCGTGGGTGAGGTAGAATCGGCGCCACAGGTTCTGGCCCCGGACGAAGTCGCCCTTGTAGTACATCACAACCATGCGGGGACTGCGGACAGTCTCGCCGGGATTAAGGGTGCCCGTAAGCTCCGCCTGACCCGCCGTCACCGTCACGTCTTTGCCCGACTTGGCCGCGTCCATGGTCCACTGACCGGGCCAACCCACGCAGATGATAGCGCCTTTGCCCTTGCCCTCAAAGTCGAAGTAGGAGGACACTCTGTCACTGCCGCGGCCGAGGAGAGGCTCGTAGTGGGCTTTGGCGTAGACCGTGTTGTCATAGGTTGAGTTGTGGGGGTCCGGCCACTGCCGAATAAGCTCGCCGCCGGCGCTGCCGAGGAGGTCGATCATGGGCTCAAAGGCGTTGGGCTCGTTGATGCCGCCCCGGTCCCAGTGAATCTTCACGTCGCCCTTGTCGGACAGGAGTGTGCCGTCGTAGGCGAAGAAGCGGTCCAGAACCGGACTCGCCTTGGCGCCCCTGTTGGTGAGGTACACCGTCCAGTCCAGGGCCGGGAAACGGTCGTAGGTGTGGGCAACGTACTTAATCTCGACGCCCGTCACCGGGTCCGTCCACACCGAGGCGGTCTCCGTGACGCCCTCCTCCGTCACCTTGGAGGACATGGTCTTGCCGCTCCGCCGGAGAATTTTCGCCGACGGCTCGCCGCCCAGCGTGAAACTGAAAGGAACGTACTCCGCCGACCGAATCTTCGACGCGAGACCCATCTCTCCGGATGTCGCCGCCTGGGCATAGCACGCCGCCGCGGCAACAGCCGACAAAATCAAAACAAACAACACTTTTTTCACAATAGCACTCCTTTCGCTGTGATTACTTATATTTTACCGAACAACCCGCGGCGATGTCAATTTGTTCAGCCACGCCACCGCCGCCGCGCCGAGGATTACACAGGCGGCCATGACGGCAATATAGTCGATGATGAACGTGCCTCGGGGTTCCACGGGGGCGAAGTGGGCGCGCAGGAACAAACAATCGACAAAGTCACGCCTGATGAAGGCGTAGGTGCCGTAGGCGAAGACGAGGACCGCGGCCGCCCGCGCCCACCGGTTTCGGAGCAAAGCGGTCATATGGGTACCGGCGTGGACGGACATGAGCACATAGCCCCAATAGGCGGCCAGCATGTGGAGTTTGTGGGGCCAAGGCAGGTGTCGTTGCGCGAGAGGCGTGTAGAGGTGCCGGGAGATGAGCACGGCGCTGACAATGAGGCCGATCATAATGAGCCACAGCAGGCCGTTCAGCACCGTTCGGAAGGTCCTCTGAGGCGTATATTTGCCCTTAAACAGCGCGCCGTACCACCGCCGATTCACTATCTGATGAGCAAGAAACAGCACAAACAGCGCCGTCCCCGCGATTTCGTGGAACCCCTCACCGAACAGAGCGTACGCCATCAGCAGCGGCATCAGCACCACCATGGCCGCGTCGATAATGTGTCGTATTTTCATGCTTACCTCTCTTCGGAAAACAACTCGGTTTGCGGGTCCGCCCATGACTCTTGGGACACGTCGCGGATGACGTCGCCGGGCTCGTAGTTGCCGACGATGAAGGGCGACAAGGGGTCGTGGCGGCGGCTTCGGGCCAGCACCCTCTCCGGGTCGGCGTTGGCGTAGCAGTATTTGCACAGGTGCCGGCAGGTGTTGTAGGCGCCGATGTCGCAGGAGATGTGGCAGGCGCAAGCCGGGCGGGCTCCCTTTGTTTTCGGGGCTCTGAGCCGTTTGCCTATGGCTTTTTCGTAGTCGGATATGCGCATACAACCGCCGCAGTCGGCGCCGAAGGGCGCCAGCTCCTCACCCTCCGCGCAGGGCTTAAGAGTCATACCGCGGGCATTGGCTATCTCCACAAATGTTTTACCGATTCTCAGGCGCTGCTCCGGCATCACTTCCCGGAAGCTCGTCGACAGCTTCGGGTAGAGATCGATAAAGCTTATGACGGCGGTGCGGGTGCAGCCCTCGAGACGGGCGGCCATACGCTCAAAGGCCTTGAGATGAAACTCCTCCGTGTAGCGGTCCGAGAGGAAAATCGGGTCGTAGCGCCAAACAACGGCATTCGGACCCACCCTGTCGGAGAGGCGGCGGAAGTCGTCGAGGACTCGGTTCTTGTCCGGAACGCCCGGTTCGATGTCC
>JAGDDM010000154.1 GCA_017958015.1 Abditibacteriota bacterium
CACTGGGCCAACGACCTGGGTTGGAGCGGCAATCCGCCCACTTCCACCTGGAGATATTTGGTCTACACCTACGACGGCAGCACTTCCAGAATTTACGACAACGGCGTGCTGAAGACCCAGAAGACAATCGCCCTGAACACATATAAGGGTTACAGAATCAATCTGGCTATTCAGAACGACGCCAACGGCGTGCCCAACACATATCCCGGCACACTGTCCATCGCCGCGGCCCGCATCCACACCGGCGTTCTTACCGCCGCTCAGATCGAGAACAACTTCTTCGTGGACGCCGCCGCCATGGGCGCTCTGTCCACCAGCCCCTACGGCTGCAGCGACATGAGCGGCAACGTGTGGGAATGGACCGCCGACTGGTACAAGTCCTACCCGGGTAGCCCCATTACCTTCGACAAGACCGGCGAACTGCGCACCATGCGGGGCGGCGGTTTCTACGGAGTCTACGGCGAACGCTGCGCCTCCAGGGGCTTCGGCGAGCCGACCACTTCCGCCTACGATGTGGGCTTCAGAGTGGCTTACTGAGTTTTGAATTGAGGAAAAAGGAAGAAAAATCTTTTAAGGAGTGTGGATTATGAGAAAATCCCTATTCACGGCACTGGCGACCGCCGGCATCTTGGTCGCCGCTATTTCCGGAGTCATGGCCGCGTCCATGGTTCTCAACGAGTTCAACGCTGTGGCCGAGGACGGCTACCTGAAGAAGGAAAAGGTTGATCCTTACTTCGGCAGAGTCGTGGGCAACGGCGGAAGCTGGGCCGAGTTCGTGGTCATCGAGGACGGTCTGGACATCACCGGTTGGACCTTCATGTCCTTCATCGACGGCGGTCTCGCCAGCACGGTTGTCATTGAGGGCGCCGGCTACGACAATTTGGCCGCGGGAACCCTCTTCACCGTCGCCGCCAACGTTCAGGAAACCGGTTCCGGCTGGTGGTCCAACTACTACGCCCCCGGCTTCGTCACCGGCAGCACCAACTGCCAGATTATCATTATGGACGCGGACAGCAACATCGTCTTCGGCCCCGCCGGCGAGGGCGTTATGCCCGCCAAGGGTATCGGCAGCGACGAAATCTTCGTCTTCTGCGGCACCCCCGACGCCTACACCACCGAGGACAGTCCCCTCTTCACCGACGGCAGTTCTTCCTCCTTCGCCAACCTCAACAGATGGACCGAGAACGACGTCCTCGTCTATCAGGACCTCTCCGAGCTTCGGGGTGAGTCCGAAGTTCCGGAACCGGGCACCGTGGTCGCCATTCTGGGCGGCATCGCCGGCCTCGGAATCTTCCGTAAGAGAAGCTGATTTCTTAAAAAAATAGGGCGTTCCTTCGGGAGCGCCCTTTACTTGGAGGCGGAATATGAACGAAACGGAAAAAATGTTCGCGGGGAAAATGTATGACCCCTTCGCGGAGGGAATGCCCGAGGCCCGCAGAAAGTGCCACGAGCTTTGCCAAAAATACAACGCCCTGCCGGAAAGCGACGAGGCGGGCAGAGAGGCGCTTCTTCGGGAGATTATGCCGGAACACGCCGAGGGAGTGTACCTTCAGGGCCCCATACAGTTCGATTTCGGCACCCACATCAAAATGGGCAAAAACTCCTACGCCAACTTCAACTGGGTGGTGCTGGACGAAAACACGGTTACAATCGGGAAAGACGTGTTCATCGGGCCCAACTGCTCCATGATGACGGCCATCCATCCGCTCAGATATCAAGACAGGAACACCCTCCGGGAGCGGTGTCTGCCCATCGTTGTGGAGGATAACTGTTGGATAGGAAGCGACGTGACCATTCTGCCGGGAGTTACAATC
>JAGDDM010000017.1 GCA_017958015.1 Abditibacteriota bacterium
GCCCCGGCGTGGTATAATTATATGTTACCATGCAAAAGTATATCACCGTAAAAAACGCGAGGCAAAACAACCTCAAGAACATATCACTGAAGATTCCCCGGGACAAGCTGGTTGTCATAACCGGTCTCTCCGGCTCGGGGAAGTCATCCCTTGCCTTCGACACCATCTACGCCGAGGGTCAGCGCCGCTATGTGGAGTCCCTCTCCTCCTACGCCCGTCAGTTCCTGGGTCAGCGGGACAAACCGGACGTGGACGAGATAGACGGCCTCTCCCCGGCTGTCTCCATCGACCAAAAGTCCACCTCCCGAAACCCCCGCTCCACCGTGGGCACCGTCACGGAGATCTACGACTACCTGCGCCTTCTATACGCCCGCGTCGGCAAGCAGCACTGCGTCAAATGCGGCAAGGAAATCGTGCCCCAAACCGTCCAGCAGATTGTCGACACCATCATGTCCTACCCGGAAGGCACCAAAATGCAGGTCTTGTCCCCCGTTATCTTGGGCAAAAAGGGCACCCACGAAAAGGTTTTGAAATCCATCGCCAAGGACGGCTTCGTGCGGGTCAGAGTTGACGGCGAAATGCGGGAAGCCACCGAGACAATCGAGTTGGACCGCTACAAAACCCACACCATCGAAATTGTGGTTGACCGCATTGTCATAAAACCCGGCATCGAGCGGCGCCTGACGGACTCCGTGGAGCTGTCCCTTAAGAAAGGCGGCGGCATACTGGCTCTGGACGTCATCGGCGAGGGAATGCGCCTCATGTCCGAAAACGCCGCCTGTCCCGACTGCGGAATATCCCTGGAAAAGCTCTCGCCCCGGGCCTTCTCTTTCAACTCTCCCTTCGGCGCCTGCCCCGACTGCGACGGTCTGGGCTTCCACCGGCACGTTGACCCCTACTTGGTGGCTCCCGACCGCTCCAAGTCCATAAATCAGGGTGCCATCGTGGGATTCACCGGCGCCAACGGCTGGCGGGACTCCCTGCTGAAAGGTTTGGCGGAGACTCTGGGCTTTTCACTGAACACGCCTCTCTGCGACCTCACGGAGAAACAGCTGAACATCCTCTTCAACGGCACCGAGGAGCCCATCAGAATCGTCTACACCAGCAAATACACCGGCTATACAAAGGAATACATCACCCACTTCGAGGGCATCGTGAAGATGCTTGAGCGCAAGTACAACGAATCCACCTCCGACCACGTGCGGGCGGAGATGGAGGAGTTTTTCTCCGACACACCCTGCAAAACCTGCGGCGGCAAGCGGCTGAAGAAGGAGTCTTTGGCCGTCACCGTGGGCGGCATAAACATCGCCGACCTCACGGCCATGTCCGTGGAGAAAATCGGGGAGTGGTTCGACAACCTGAAACTCAGCGAACGGGACGAAATCATCGCCCGAATGATTATAAAGGAAATCCGGGCACGGCTGAAGTTCCTTAAGGACGTGGGCCTGGATTACCTCACTCTGGACCGTTCGGCAACAACTCTCGCCGGCGGAGAGGCGCAGCGCATACGCCTGGCAACCCAGATAGGCAGCGGCCTCACCGGCGTTCTGTACGTCCTGGACGAGCCCTCAATCGGTCTGCACCAGCGTGACAACCGGCGGCTCATCGACACCCTTTTGCGGCTGCGGGATCTGGGCAACACCGTCATCGTGGTGGAGCACGACGAGGAGACAATCGCCTCCGCCGACCACATCATCGACATAGGACCCGACGCCGGCGAGCACGGCGGCGAAGTCGTGGCGGAAGGCACCCTTGAGGACGTGAAGGCCTCGAAACGGTCATACACGGGACAGTATATGTCCGGCAAGTTAAGGATAGACGTACCCGAAAAGCGGCGGACGCCCAAGAACTTCATCACCGTCCGGGGCGCCTGCGGAAACAATCTGAAGAACATCGACGTGGACTTCCCCCTGGGCGTACTCTGCTGCGTCACCGGCGTCTCCGGCAGCGGCAAGAGCACCCTCGTTCAGGAAACCCTCTACGAGCGATTGGTGGCGGAGTTCAACAAGGTGAACCGGGTGTGGAGCAACCACAAGTCGATAGAGGGCCTGGAGCATATCGACAAAGTCATCGACATCAACCAGTCCCCCATCGGACGCACGCCCCGGTCCAATCCCGCCACATACACCGGCGTCTTCGGCCTCATTCGGGAGCTGTTCTCCAAAACCCCGGAAGCCAAGGCCAGAGGCTACATGCCCGGCAGATTCAGCTTCAACGTGAAGGGCGGCCGGTGCGAAGCCTGCAAAGGCGACGGCGTGATTAAGATTGAAATGCAGTTTTTGCCCGACGTGTACGTGCCCTGCGAGGCCTGCCACGGCGCCAGATTCAACCGGGAGACGCTGGATATCAAGTACAAAGGCAAGAGTATCGCCGACGTACTGAACATGACCGCCGAGGAAGCGCTGAAGTTCTTCGAGAACATCCCCAAGATTAAACGGCGGATGGAAATGATTTGCCAAGTGGGCCTGGGATATATGAAACTGGGCCAGCCCGCCACCACCCTCTCCGGCGGTGAAGCCCAGAGAGTCAAGCTGTCCACCGAACTGGCAAAACGTGCCACCGGAAAGACGCTCTATCTTCTCGACGAACCCACCACCGGCCTCCACTTCCACGATGTTAAGAAGCTGCTGGAAGTCCTGCAAAAACTCGTCGACGCCGGCAACTCCGTGCTGGTGATTGAACACAACCTGGACGTCATCAAAACCGCCGACTATATCATAGATATGGGCC
>JAGDDM010000155.1 GCA_017958015.1 Abditibacteriota bacterium
AAGCGCTTTTTCTGCGGGAAAAGGATTTGAGCGACGGCGAATATCTTGCCCTGGCCCGGAAGGTTCGGGAAATATTTCCGGACATGTTCGTCTGCGGAAGAATCGGTGCCGCCCGGGAAATGGGCTGTCGAAGAATTCATCTTCCTTTTAAGGATTTTCTCTCCGCCGACCTTTCCGGCTTCGACGAGGTGAGCGTTTCCTGCCACAGCCTCGAGGAAGCGAAATCGTCGTCGGGGGCGGACATGATAGTTCTCGGCACCATCTTCGAGACGGACTGCAAAAAGGGTCTCAAAGGAAAGGGGCTCGATTTCCTCCGGGAAGTTTGCGCCGCCGTCTCCGTTCCCGTCTATGCCATAGGCGGAATAACCCCCCACAGGCTCCCGGAAATAAAAAAAGCCGGCGCCGCGGGAGGCTGCATGATGTCCTATTTCATGAGAATATAATACCCTTGTCGAGGGTTAATACCTTGTATCCGCGCCGCTTATGTGTTAAAATAGAATCAGCACACCGAAGAGGTTAGAATAATGTACGATATAATTTGTGTCGGCGCGGGGCCCGCGGGTCTCACGGCGGCGATATACGCGTCTCGGGAAAGCCTGTCCGTTCTGGTTTTGGAGCGGATGGTGGCGGGCGGCCAGGCCGTCATGACCGAGTTCATAGAAAACTATCCCGGATTCGCCAAGGGCGTGTCCGGTTACGATCTCACGGACGCCATGCGGGCTCAGGCGGAGCGTTTCGGGGCGGAGATTCGTCTGGCGGACGTCGTCGGCTACGACATTGACGGCGACGTGAAGCGCCTCACCCTCTCAAACGGCGACGTTGTTGAGTCCAAAGCGGTGATTCTCACCCAGGGCGCCACCCACAAACACCTTGGAGTCCCCGGCGAGGACAAGTTCTCCGGCAGAGGCGTCTCCTACTGCGCCGTGTGCGACGGAGCCTTCTTTAAGGACAAGGAAATTGTTGTGGTGGGCGGCGGCAACAGCGCCGTTCAGGACGCCCTCTACCTCGCCAAATACGGCTCCCACGTGACAATAGTCCACCGCCGGAACGAACTTCGGGCCCAGAAAGTCATCGCCCAAAGAGCCTTCGACAACCCCAAAGTGTCGATATGCTGGGACAGCGTGGTGAAAGAGATTAAGGGCGCCAACGCCGTTGAGGGCGTGGTTTTGGAGAACGTGAAAACCGGGGAAAAGAGTGATATGAAAGCCGACGGCGTGTTCATATTCATAGGTCTCAACCCCGGCGGCGAGGGAGTTGACGTAAAAAAAGACGATTACGGATATATCGTAACCGACGAGGAAATGGCCACAAGCGTCCCGGGAGTTTTCGCCGCGGGAGACATACGGCAAAAATCCCTCCGACAGGTTATCACCGCCTGCGCCGACGGAGCCGTGGCCGCGGACGCCGCGGGCCGCTATATAGCCATGAAATAACTTATACGGAAAATCCGATTAAAAAACCCGCCTCGCAGGCGGGTTTTATTCTTCTTTCGGCACCGCCGCGCAAATTAGCGCGAAGGTGAACACAAGGCACGTTCCGGCGGCGATGATGCCGGAGTCGTTAAAGAGGAAAGCGGCGACGCTGCCCACCACCGTGGCGCAGAGGGCGCTTTTCATGGGTAGGGAGAGTGTTCCCGCCTTTTTTCTTAAGGCGGCGGAGCAGAGGGCCCCGGCGATAACGACCTTCGTCCAGGGGCTGACCAGCGACAGGCGCATGTTGGCGGTGAACTTCCGCAGGAATACCCCGAAAACCTCACCCATGTTGCCGTGAGCGGCGGCGGAAGCCAGCATTCCCGCGTGGGACCGGCTTCCGGAACCCCGCAGGGCGTCGAAGGCGAAGACGAAAGCGATAAGCAAAAGACAGATTACGCCGCCGAGGGCGAAAAGTTTTTTGCTCGGCTTGAAGCCGGACAGTGTCAGAGTCGCCGCCGTGCCGAATACCGCCGCGGCGATGGAACCGCCCACGTTGGCGCCGAAAACCGAAAGTCCTATGAGAACAAACACAGCCGCCGACAGCGCGCCGGAGAACAAAACCCCGGCGGATTTTCTTTTTAAACGACCCGCGGCGCAGGCAATTACAACGGCGGCGGCTCCCAGCATGGAGCCCATAAACTCGTTGCCGATGCCGTAGTATCTGCCGCCCACGGTGATGTAGTAGCCTCCCGGCGACGAAGCCAGCAGCTGCCGCAAAAAGACAAGGTCGAAAGCCACGGAGCAGATAATCGCCACGGACACGACAAACAGCGCCCTGAGGAAACTTCCGCAGGCTTTGAGGAGAACAAAGAGAAGAACAAGGGACAGGGCAGCGAAAACCGTGCCGGACAAAACCGCTCCGGCGGTGATTATCTTCGGCAGCCACAGCAGTGTGAGGGCCATAACGGGCGGCAGAAGGGCTATATTTTTAATCCGATCTCGGTGTTTGAACCCGCACAGGAGCGATGCCGCGGCGATAATCATGAGAAACATCTGGGCGAAGGCGGAAAAACGCATAACCGCCCTGTTCTCCGCCTGGAGTTTCGCCTCCCGGTTGGCGGCGCGGAGGAACTTTGCGGAGTCGCCGCTCTTTACGGATGTAAGGGGCCTGCCGGAGAAGGATCCGTCCTCTGTTCCGAAGGTTTTCGCCACCGTGGGAGCGCAGTCGTTCAGGGTAACCACACCTTTTCGGCGGGTTGAGGGGGAATAAAGAAGGCCGCCCTTTTCGAATCCGGGGCCCTTCACCGCCAAAAGTCCCAGTAGCTCCCCGGTTTCGTCGTTCGGGAGAGCGTGGACCGCCAGCATGAGGGTGTCGCCCTCATCCAAAAGAGACTCGGTTTTTTCCAGAAGCTCCGCCAGATCCGCGGAGATTTTTTTCGCGACGGTTTCCGCCCTTTTCGGCGCGCAGTCCGGGGCTATCCGGGCCAGGCGGGCAAAATCCCCGAAATCAATCACAACGAGACCGCTTTCGGCG
>JAGDDM010000156.1 GCA_017958015.1 Abditibacteriota bacterium
CAGGGAATGTGTCGGCAAAGCCGACGGATTCTACCAACTCACATTGCGGTGTCCGGTTATATAATTGTTGCCGTAGGCAACACATTCATACGCCGTAAGGCGTATATCATACCGCGAAGCGGTATATCATATCGCGAAAGCGATATATCATATCACGAAGTGATATATCATTGCGCGCAAAGCGCGCCACTATTCCCTATTCCCTATAATTCCATTACATCAATTATATTGTATATTCGCAAGTCGGTCAAGGCTTTTCAGGAAAAATCGAGAACTTTAATATTTATTTTTCCGATAAAACGATTTATGTTGGTGAGGGTCTCTTCTCTGCCTCTGGCCAGGGGTACGTGGGCGGCGTCCGCGTCCTCCTCGTACCGAGAGGCGTCAAGGGGCAGCCAGCGGCCCTTGCAGAAGCATTCGTTCCAGGCGTGAAACACGAATCCGCCCCTGTCGCAGAGAAGCCCCGACACCACTCTCGCGGGAATGTTCGCGGCGATGGCGGCGGCGCAGAGGAGCACGGCGTAGTCCCGGCAGACGCCCTCTCCGGAGCGGAGTATGTCCGAGGCTGCCCGGATTATGCCCATGCGGGAATCGTAGGTCATGTGATAATATATCTTCCGCCGGAGATTGCGGCAGGTTTCCTCGTCGTCCTCGCCCACGCAGTCCTCGGCGAAGGCTCTTATGTCGTCGTCCACGCGGATATAGGAGGTTTGCCGCAGTCCGTCCTCCTCCGGCGACCTGTCGAAAAGGGTTGTGTCGATGTCGACCCGTTCCCCGTTTATCTCCAGCGACGCCCGAACGCTTCCCGGGGGAATGGGGTTCGCCACCGGAATCCCGGTGGCGTCGATGAGGTCCACCGGCGCCGGCTCCGTTGAGTCGGAAGCGGCCGAAGAGACTATGCCGCAGGACAGCTCGCAACGGACCAGTGTACCGTCGGGGGCCACGAACATAACCGAGTCGCCGGAATCGGAAGCCACCTCGAACCGGCGGCAGAGAACGCCGTCGATTTCTTCCTCGCCCCGGAACACCGCTTCGGATTTTTCCGCGGAAAGGGTAATGGGATTGAAAACGCGAAAAACGCCGCCCTCTTTCGACAGAGCCAAGGCGGTGGTGAGGTCGGCGGAGAGAGGTTCGGAAAGGGGAATCCTTTCGCGGGAAAGGGTGCCGTCGGTTTCGATGAGGCAGCTCACTTCCCCGGGGGAAAAGCGGGCGTCCACCTTGGTGGAAGCGCCGCCGCTGGTAATGCGGAACCGCTCCCGCAGAGGGCTCAAGTCCGGGCCGCAGATTATCTCGTCCTCGACAATCTGCTCCGTCTCGCTGCCGAAGGCGATGATTTTGCTCACCGTGCGGGAACGAATCACGAACACGCCGTGAGCCGGCCCGGCGGAGTAGGAAGTGGTGCCGAAGGGGTGATCGGATAAGTAAGATGTTAGATTGAATGATAAATTCATATTAGGGGTCCGGGGCCTGGGGTCTGGGGCCAGCGGTGGTGTTTTGCTGTCGCAAAACGATTATATAATCCGTATCGAAAGGTATTCACATAATTCAAAACAACGCGAACAACGATATCGGATTAAAAAAGCAACATTGCAATGTGGGTTTGCGGAATCCGTCGGCTTTGCCGACACATTCCCTGACCCCTGACACCTGACCCCTGATCCCTTAAATTCGGGCATTGGTGGCGACCCGTTCCACCGACAGCACGTCCTTCATCATATCCAGCTTGTCCATAACAAGCTTCAGCGCGTCGAAGTCCACCACCTCAATCATGAGGGTAAACTCCGCGGTTTTGTCGGTGAGACAGTCCACGTTCATACCCACGATGTTAATCTTTTCCTCGGAGAACACGGCGGTGATGTCGCTGAGCATGCCTATGCGGTCGATGGTGTGAATCTTGATGGAAGCCTTATACTTCTCGTCGGTCTTTTCTTCCCAGGTAATATCCACCAGCCGCTCCGGCTCGATCTCCCGAAACTTCCTGATATTGGGGCAGTCCGCCGCGTGGAGAGCGATACCCTTGCCCCGGGTGACGTAGCCCACAACCTTCTCACCCGGCAGCGGCGAGCAGCAGTTGGCCCTGGTAATCATGAGGGTGTCCACGCCGTCCAGAGACAGAGTGAGCGATCTGTGGGCCCGCTTGACGATGGCTCCCGGAAGGTGCCTGGTGTCGGTGTCCTTTATGTGGTTGATAATCGTCATGGGGGACACGTAGCCGTAGCCGATGGCGGCGTACAGGTCCTCGTAACCCAAATCCTTGGCCAGCTCGGAAATCTTGTCTTCCCGCATATACTCCCGGGTGTCCAGGCCGCTCTTAACAAGCTCCCGCTCGTAGGCGTCCCTGCCCCGCTCGGCGAAGTCCGCCACGTCCCGTTTGCGGAAGAACTGCTTTATCTTGCTCTTGGCCTGACTGGACTTGACGAATTGGAGCCAGTCAAGGCTGGGCTGGGCGTTGGACCGGGAAATGACCTCCACGATGTCGCCGTTGCTGAAGGCGTACGTGAGGGGAACCTGTTTGCCGTTGACTCTGGCGCCCACACAGTGGTTGCCCACGTCGCTGTGAATGCGGTAGGCGAAGTCCACGGGAGTGGAGCCCGCGGGCAGGTCGATGACGTCGCCCCGGGGAGTGAACACGAACACCTGATCCGTGAACAGGTCGTTGATGACGTTGCTCAAAAACTCTCCCGCGTCGTGGCTGGTTTCCTGCCAATCGAAGAGCTGCTGCCGCAGCCAGCTGAGCTTCTTCTGGAACTCGTCCTGTGAGGAGAGGTTTTCCTTGTACTGCCAGTGGGCGGCCACGCCGAAGTCCGCCACCCGGTGCATTTCCCAGGTGCGAATCTGAATCTCCATTGGCTCGCCCTTGGGGCCGATAACCTTCGTGTGGAGGGACTGGTACATGTTGGACTTGGGCTTGGCGATGTAGTCGGAGAACATGTTGGGAATGGGCATCCACAGGTCGTGGACAACGCCCAAAACCCGGTAGCAGTCGTCGGGGGTGTCGGTGATGACCCGGAGGGCGGAAAGGTCGTATATGTCCTCGAAGTCGATGTGCTGGGTTATCATCTTCCGATGAATGCTCCAGAGGTGCTTGGGGCGGGAACGAATGGTGGCTTTGATGTGGTTGGACTTCAGATACCGCTCCAGCATGTCCACCGCCTCGGCGATATCCTCTTCACGCTCGTCACGGCTCTTGGCAACCAGTTCCGACACACGCTCGTATGCCTCCGGCTCCAGAGCCTTGAAAGCCAAATCCTCCAGCTCCCACTTTATGGCGCCGATACCCAGACGGTGAGCCAGAGGCGCGTAGATTTGCATGGTCTCCCGGGCTATGCGGCGGCGGCGCTCCTCCGAGAGAGCGTCCAGAGTGCGCATGTTGTGGAGTCTGTCGGCCAGTTTTATAACCATAACCCGGAAGTCCTTGGCCATGGCGAGGAAAATCTTTCTGATGTTCTCCGCGCTCTTGTTGACGTTGGCTTTCTTCTTTTTGGGCTTGTCCCCGTCCTCGTCCTCTTTATGTCCGCCGAAGTCGAAGCCGGTGAACTTCAGTTTCGTGACGCCGTCCACGAGTTTGGCTATGTCGTCGCCGAAGAGTTTCCGCAGGTCGTCAAGGGTTACGTCCTGGTCCTCTATAACGTCGTGGAGCAAAGCGGCGGCCACGGAATGGTCGTCCATCCGGAGGTCGATGAGGGTTTCCGCGGCGGCTATGGGGTGGATTATGTAAGGTCTGCCGTCGTCCCGCTTCTGCTCGGCGTGCTTCTCGTAGGCAAAGTCGTAGACCCGGCGCAGAAGGTCCGCGTCGCAGTCCGGATTGTATGCCCGGATACGCTCGATCATGGGTTCTATGGCGTGTTTCAGATCCGTGTCGCTCATTGTTCGCTCAGCCGTATATCCTCAACGTTCAGCTGTACGTTGGCGTTGCCGTTCCACTCGTTTATTCTCAAATTGAAGCAAATGTCCGCCCGGGAGCCCGCTTCTATGCCCAGTTCCGCCGCCGCGTCCGCCTTGCGGAAGGCTATGGCCTTCAAAAAGCCGCCGCCGGGAACATCCAGCGTCATGGAAAGGTGGCTGTCCTTAAATATTCGGGTTTCCACGATTCGGGCGTTCCGCAGCAGGAACAGGGGCTCCGGATTGGAGGTACCGAAGGGCTCCAAAGTCTTAAGTTCGTTCACAAGGTCAAAGGTGCAGTCGGAGGGCTCAAGCTCCGCGTCCAGATTTATGACCGCCTCCACGTCCGCTTCCGTCAGTTCCCTGTCGGCGATTTCGTTCAGGCGCCTATCCAGCTCGGCGATATTGTCCTTGTGAAGCGTAAGACCCGCCGCCAAACTGTGGCCGCCGAATCGGACGAAGAGTTCTTTCATATCCCCCAGAGCCTTCACCAGAGAGAAGGTGTTTATGCTCCGGGCGGAGCCCACCCACAAATCCGCATCTCCGGTGTTTGTGAGTATGACGCTGGGCTTGCCGTACTTTTCCGTTATGTTGCCGGAGACGATACCGATTATGCCCCGGTGCCAATTCTTCCCGGCCAGCACCACCACTTTCTTCTTATCAAAGTCCGGGTCGGCGAGCATCATCCTCTCCGCCTCGTCGAAAATCTTTTTCTGGCACTCTTTGCGCTGTTCGTTCAAATCGGTTATTTCCCCGCAGAGCCTGGCGGCCTCCGCCGGGTCCTTGGTGAGAAACATGTCCAGGGCGATGCTCGCGGTCTTCATCCGTCCCGCGGAGTTGATTCGGGGAGCGAAGAAAAAGGATATGGTCTCCGAAGTGACGGGCTTGTTGTCAACGGAGCTCATAAGAGCCCGGAAGCCCTCCTTTTTGCTCTCCGCCATGCGGGGCAGACCGTTGGCGGCGATGACTCTGTTCTCCCCCAAAAGGGGAACCATGTCCGCCACGGTGCCCAGAGCCGCCAGGTCGATAAAACTTCTCACGAAGCTGGCCTCAGCCAGTCCCGCCCTGCGGACGATGAGACGGCAGAGTGTGAAAGCCACTCCCACGCCGGCCAGATTGGGGAAGTAGGCGGAGTCCGGCCTCTTGGGATTCACCACCGCGTCGGCGGAGGGAAGCCTGTCGCCCACGGTGTGGTGATCGGTGATAATAATCTTCATGCCTTGGTTTCGGGCGGCTTCCACCGCCTCGAAGGCCTTGCTGCCGCAGTCGCAGGTGATGATAAGGGACACGTCCATGGCGGCCGCCTTCTCCACCGCGATGCTGTTCAGGTCATACCCCCCGTTGTCCCGCTCCGGAAGCATGCACTCCGCGTCGCCCTCAAGACAGCGCAGGAACCGGGTCATGAGAGCGCCGGAGGTGATTCCGTCCACGTCGTAGTCGCCGTATATGAGTATCTTCTCGCCGCTTTCGATGGCGGAGAGAATCATATCCGCCGCCTTTTCGCCGTCGGGCAGAAGAGCCGGGTCCCCCAAATTGTCCAAAGTCGGATTCAGGAAACGACGGGCGATGTCCGCGTTCCGCAGATTACGATTGGCCAGAACCCGGGCAACGATGGGAGATACACCGCACTCCCGGCGAATGCGCTCCACAATCGCCGGATTGGGCTCCAAAATTTTCAGCTTCTTTATGTATCGCATACAGATTATACCTAATACTATTTTATCACCCGCGGGGGGATAATACAAGAGTGTTGACTAAATACGTCGGTAAATATATAATTATTATATATATGTATGAAGGAATAGGAAACAGTCGCACCGCCTTTGGCGGATGCGAATGATATGCTTCGCTACGCTCACCATGATATGTTGCTTTCGCAACATGATATACCGCCTTACGGCGGCGTGATATGCGTCTTGCGACGCATTGAGGTGTCGGCTCCGCCGACGATTATACAACTCGCATTGCAATGTTTGTTTTATAATCCGTTGCCGCAGGCAACACCTGAATGCGCCGGCGAAGCGAAGCGCATATCATGTCGCGAAGCGATATATCATGCGCCCGCGAGGGCGTATATCATGCCGTGAAACGGCATATCATTCGCGCCGTAAGGCGCGACAGCCCCTAACCCCTACGCAAGAAAGAAACACAATGACCGACAATCAAGACTTCAAGTACATTCTCGCCACGGACTGCGGCAGCACCACCACCAAGGCCATTCTCATCGAGAAAACCGAAAGCGGATACAGGCTCACCTGCAGAGGCGAGGCCCCCACAACCGTTGAGGAGCCCCTCCACGACGTAACCATCGGCGTCAAAAACGCCGTGCGGGAGATAGAAGAGCTCACCGGCAGACGAATGCTGGACGAAAACGGCGACATCATCACCGGCAAAAAGGACGAGGGCACCGACATCTACCTTTCCACTTCCTCCGCCGGCGGCGGTCTTCAGATGACCGTCTGCGGCGTTGTGGGAGCCATGAGCGCGGAGTCCGCCCAAAGAGCGGCTCTGGGCGCCGGCGCCATCGTCATAGACGTCATAGCCGTTGACGACGGCAGAAAGCCCCACGAACGGGTTGAGCGCATCCGCAAACTGCGGCCGGACATGGTTCTCATGAGCGGCGGCACCGACGGCGGCACCGTGCGGCACCTGGTGGAAATGGCGGAAATGATTCGCTCCGCCAAGCCCCGGCCGCGCCTGGGCAACGGCAAACTCCCCATTATCTACGCCGGCAACAAGGACGCGGTGAAGGACGTGGCGGAGATGCTGGGCGACGACGTCGAGCTTCGGGTTGTGGACAACCTGCGCCCCACTCTGGAGCGTGAGAACCTCGACCCGGCGGCGGAGGCCATTCACGAGTTGTTCCTGCGCCACGTTATGCAGCAGGCGCCGGGCTACGACAGGCTCACTCAACTTGTGGGCGCGGACATCATGTCAACCCCCAACGCCGTGGGCTATATTATTCGAACTTTGGCCTCGGAAGCGAACATAAACGTTCTCGCCGCGGACATCGGCGGCGCCACCACCGACGTTTTCTCCGTATTCGGCGGTATATACAACCGCACCGTCAGCGCCAATCTGGGCATGAGCTACTCGGTTTGCAACGTTCTGGCGGAAAGCGGCACCGAAAACATTCTCCGCTGGGTACCCGCGGACGTGGACAAGAAAGAGCTCCGCAACAGACTCAGAAACAAAATGATCCGCCCCACCACCATTCCCCAGACCCTCACGGATTTGCTGATTGAGCAGGCGGTGGCGAGAGAGGCTCTGCGGCTGGCCTTCGAGCACCACAAATCTCTTGCAAGAGCGCTTAAAGGCACCCAAACCGAGCGCACCATGGGCGACTTCCCCGACGGCGAGGCCGGCGACACCATCGTCAACATGAACGATTTGGATATGATTATAGGCAGCGGCGGCGTTTTGAGTCACGCTCCCAACCGGGCCCAGGCGGCCTATATGCTCCTGGACGCCTACGAACCCATGGGACTTACGATGCTGGCGGTTGACTCCATCTTCATGATGCCCCAGCTGGGCGTTACCGCCACGGTGGCCAAGGAAGCGGCCACGGAAGTTCTCAACCGGGACTGCCTCATTAAACTGGGTATGTCCGTGGCGCCCATGGGCCACTGCAAGAAGGGCGAGGTTATGTGCGCCCTGAAAGTAGGCGGCGAGGTTCACGAAGTGAAATGCGGCGACATCAAGGTCATTCCCGTTCCGGAAACCGCGGAAGTTGAGGTCACTCCTCTGCGCAGATGCGATGTGGGCGGCGGCAAAGGCAAGCCGGTCACATTCACCGCCGAAAAGGAATGGGCGGTGGGCATCATTGTTGACTGCAGAACAAGACCGCTGATTCTCCCCAAGGAAGACAGCGAGCGGCTGGAATCCCTGGGAAAATGGCACAAAGCCTTCGGATTGGAGGTTAAGTAATGGCAAGCGCGTATGTACCGGGACTCAAGGTCTCCCGAAACACGATTATAGAAAAAGTGCGGCGCCTCCCCATGAAGGGCGAAGTCCTCGTGGGCGAAGGCGACAAAGTGACCGCCGAAACGGTGGTGGCCAAGGCGGAAATGCCGGGCATGGTGCGGAACGTGAAAGTCCACGCCATACTGGGCTGCGCCGAGGACGAAATCGTCTCCAAAATGATTGTTAAGGAAGGGGACGAAGTGGAAAAGGGAGACATCATCGCCCGCTCCTCATCATTCTTCGGACTCCTTAAGAGCGCCTGCAAAGCCAACTGCTCCGGCACCATCGACTTTATCTCCCCCAAAACCGGCAATGTGGGCATAAGACAGGCCTCCAAACCCGTCACCGTCACTTCCTACATCGACGGCACCGTGGGCAAAGTCATCCCCGAGGAAGGGGTCATAGTCCGCACAACCGGCTGCCTGGTTCAGGGCATCTTCGGCGTGGGCAAAGAGCGCATAGCCGAGGTAAAGGTGCTCTGCAAGAAGCCGGATGAAGTGCTCACCGGCGACCTCATCACCGAGGAATGCGGAGGCAAAATCGTTGTGGGCGGCGCGGGAATAACCTTCGACGCCATAAAGAAAGGAATCGCCTGCGGCATCGCGGGCATGGTGTCCGGCGCCATCACCGACAGTGACATCGCCGAGTATTTGGGCTACGAAATCGGCGTGGCAATCACCGGAGAAGAGGACATCCCCTTCACCCTCATCATCACCGAGGGATTCGGATCCATCCCCATGAACGACAGAGCCTTCGAGTTGCTCACGTCCCTGGACGGCAAGCGGGTGTCCATGAGCGGCGCCACGCAAATCAGAGCCGGCGTTATCAGACCGGAAATCATCAGAGCGGAAGAAAACTCCGCCGCCGCCGAATCCGAGGAAGAAGCCTCCACCGGCACCCTCGAGGCCGGCACCCGGGTGAGAATCATCAGAGAACCCTACTTCGGCATGCGGGGCACCGTGGCCGACCTCCCCGCCGAAGCCGTGGTGGTGGAGTCCGGCGCCAAGGTCCGCGTCTCCGCAGTGAAAATCGAATCCGGCGAAATCGTCACCGTCCCCAGAGCGAACCTGGAACTTATGTTCTGACACAAAAAAAATCAAGTCGGTATGCGTTCCGCATACCGACTTTTTATTTGCGTTTTTTCGGTTCGGGAAGGTCATCCGCCACGGCGGAG
>JAGDDM010000157.1 GCA_017958015.1 Abditibacteriota bacterium
ACCAATCCGCAGCCCAACTGCCCGCCAGTCCGCCCAAAATGACGCAGACCGCCGTCAGCAACGGACGGAATTTCTTGCCGTTAAACATGTTTTGCTCCTTTCTTCGAGATATTGTAGGCGCCTGGGGCGCAGTGTCCGCCTTCGCGGAGGAATTATATAAGCCTACCTGTCCACTTCCCCCAAAATAATATCTATTCCCGCCAGCACGGCGATGACATCCGCCACCAGCATGCCCTTCACCATTTGCTCCAGGCATGTGAGGTTTATAAAGGACGGCGCCCGCCACTTCAGGCGGTAGGGTTTGTCGCTGCCGTCGCTGACGATAAAGACGCCCACGTCTCCTCTGGAGCCCTCGATGTGGTGGTACACCTCGCCCTTGGGCATAGTCAGTCTCGCCGGGAGTTTGCACTTCAGCTCGCCCTCGGGAATCATGTCCAGAGCCTGCTCTATCATGTTCAGACTCTCCTCAATCTCCCGGCAGCGGAGCACCACTCTCGTGTAGGTGTCTCCGGCGGTGCCCAGCTGGGGCTTCCAATTCAGTTTGGAGTAGAAGGAATAGGGCTCCGCCTTCCGCACGTCGTAGTCCACGTTGCTGGCCCGGAGCGCGGGACCGGAAAGGGAGAAATTAACAGCGTCCTCGGCGGAAAGCACGCCGATGTTTTCCGTGCGGGAAATGAAGATTCGGTTGCCGGTGAAAATATCGTCGTACTCTTTCAGTTTCTCCCGCTGCTTCTTGATGAAGGCGGTGACTTTGGCGTGAAAGTCCTTGGGCAGGTCACGGGAAACGCCGCCGGGTCTGAAGTAATTATACGTCATTCTGGCGCCGCAAAGTTCCTCGAAAATATCCAAAATGTCCTCCCGCTCCCGAAAAGCGTAGAGGAAAGGCGTGGTGGCGCCAAGGTCCAGAGCCATGGAGCCGTAGAAAACCAGGTGGCTGGCTATGCGCTGGAGTTCCATAACGATGAGCCGAATCCACTCCGCTCGCTCCGGCACCTCGATACCCCCCAGTTTCTCCAGGGCGTACACGTAGGCCGCGTTGTTCGTCATGGAGGACACGTAGTCCAGCCGGTCCGTCATGGGGATGAACTGCAGGTATGTGCGCTTCTCCGCCAGTTTCTCTATGCCCCTGTGGAGGAAGCCCAAATCCGGCTTGCAGGCAATGACCCGCTCGCCGTCGAGGGTGAGGATAAGCCGCAGCACGCCGTGGGTGCTGGGGTGCTGGGGGCCCATATTGAGTTCTATTTGCTGGGTTTTAATCGATGACATAATCTTTCCGCAGAGGGTATCCTTCCCAATCATCCGGCAGGAGAATCCGCCGAAGATCCGGGTGGCCCTCGAAAACTATTCCCATAAGGTCGAAAACTTCCCGCTCCTGAAACTCCGCGCCCCGATAGAGAGGGACGAGGGAAGCGATAACGGGCTCTTCCCGACTCAAATCAATCTTAATCGTCTCCACCGCGCCCGAGGATATGTTCCGCAGGCGGTAGTTTATCTCGAACCTGTCTTTGTAGTCCACGGCGGTGACGTCCTCCAGCATGTCGAAACCGGAGTCCTTAAGCTCCGCCGCCTTTGTCAAAAGTTCATCGGGAGATATTTTCATTTCATAACCTCCACCTTGTCTATCTTTATTGTCATATCGAAAAGGGTCACGGCGTCGTCCACCTCGGACTCCGCCAACTTGATGTGGGTGGCGTCCACAAAGTCGGAGTTCCAGGTGGGGTCGAAGGGAACCCATTTGCCCACATAGCATTCCGCCCAGGCGTGACCGCCGAAGCCGTCGCCGTCGGGAATGTAGGCGATGCCCAAAACCTGGCGGCAGGGTATGCCCAAACTCCGCACGAGAGCGGTGTAAAGCAACGAAGCGTGGCGGCAGACGCCCTTTCCGGACTTCAGAATGTCCCCGGCTTTCTGCATCTCCGTGCCGCTTTCCTCGAAATCCATGAGCTCGAAAACCGCCTCTTTCAGCTTGTCGCAGGCCTCGTAGGAGTTCTTGGCTCCCGCCGCGTGCTTCTTCGCGAAGGCGATTATCTCCGGGTTGTCGCAGTCGATAATCGTGGTGGCCTTCAGATACTTTTCCTCCCCCTTCACGGGGTAAGGCAGGGATTCGGCGGGATTCATGATGATTGCCTTGTTGTCGAAGGCGGTCACCTTGCCGGTGGCGGTGTTCGTTAGGCTTCCGGACATGGCGATGACCTTTTCCGGGTCCTCAATCTTCACGTCGGAGGCAATCTTCGACTCCTCCGTCATGTCGTAGTCGTCGAACCTGTTCCGGTTCTCCGGCAGGTCAATCACCACCGTGACGGACTCGTCCGGCAGCTCCGACTTCACCACCTCGCCGCCGCTGATGTAGCTGTATGACGTGTGGCCGTTTTTGTCGATGCCCTTAATGACGGCGCATTCGTATTTCTTCCCCGCCGCCTCAACCTCCGAGTCGCCGATATACTCAAGGGTATCCTTCATTTTGAGGATTTCCGCCTTGTCGGTGTCGAAGGTGTAATACTCGTAAGATCGGGCCTCGCCCTCCACCGTATCCTCGATATAGCGGTCCAGAGGGTCGATGTCGAAGGGCAAATCCTTGGGGATGTCGAAGGTCTTTTCCGTCTTGCCGTCCCGGGTTTCGGTCTTGAAGAAAATCTTCTCCGCCGTGTACCGCACTTCCGTCTTGGCGAAGGTGCCGTCGCTGCTGCGGGAATTTATCCGCCGAAAAAGAGTCTTGCCGTCATTGTCGGTGTAACAGGTCTCCGACTCGATGCTGTTTATAAGCACGCCACCGTTTTTGAACCTTGCCCTGGTGACGGTGTAGGTGTCGGTGACCGCTTTGCCCCCGAAGTAGCCGGGGCTCGACTTGACGATTGAGGTGCCTATCTTCCTGCCGGAGAGGTACATTGCGGTGCAGAACTCGTCGCAGAGAGCGGGCAAAGCGGCGAGGAGCAGCGCGATTATAAGCCAAAATCTTTTCATTTAAGGCGGACCGTGTCGAGAACCTTTATCTCGTAGTTGAAAATGCTGACGGAAATATCCTTGTCGTCAAAGCCCAGGGGAATGTGGGCGGCG
>JAGDDM010000018.1 GCA_017958015.1 Abditibacteriota bacterium
CCCGAGCGGAGGGGGGAAGATTCCGCAGGTAGTCAAAGATGATGGGCTTGAAGACGAAGATGCCCGCGGAGTTCCAATGGGAAGTGCACTCTTCCTTGGGCTGCTTCTCGGCGATTTTCACGACCTTGGACTCGTCCTCGGTCATGTAAACCGCGCCGCCGGCGGAGGGATCGTCCATGTAGTTCAGGGACATTACGCCGTCGCAGTCGCCCCTCGCGAAAATCTCCGCCACAGCCTTGTAGGTCTGGGGAGCGGTGATGATGTCGCCCCAGCCGAACATAATGGGCTGGCCGTCAACGGCGGATTCGGCGCACTCCAAAGCCGCCGCGGTGCCGTACTTGCCGTCGGGCTGGGTTATGTAGCTTACGTTGACGCCCAGCTTGGAGCCGTCGCCGAAGTATTCCTTTATGAGATGCTCAAGGTGCTTTGTGATAAGAATAAAATCGTTGATGCCCGCTTCCCGCATACCGGTCATGATATGCTCCGCCACGGGTTTACCCGCCACGGGGATGAGGGGTTTGGGAGTAACTTTTGTGAGAGCGCCGAGACGGGTGCCTTTGCCCGCGGCGAGAATAACGGATTTCATATTGATTCCTCTTTTTTCGCGCAGTCGCGATGATATATTATTATAAAACAAATCGCACCCTGTTGCAAGCCCGAAGGAATAGTTATATAATAATAGTATGGAGAATGTCAAAAAACCTTTCATAACGATATGCACCCCGGTTTACAATCAGGAAAAGTTTGTGGAGGAGACGCTGGAGTCCGTAAAGGCCCAGACTTTCACGGATTTCGAGGTTGTTATCGTTGACGACGGTTCAAAGGACAACAGCCGGCAGGTCATAGAGCCCTATCTCGCCGACCCGCGGTTTATATATGTGTATCAGGAAAACGCCGGTGTGGGCGCCGCCCGCAACGTGGCCATAGCCCGCGCCCGGGGAGAGTGGTTCTGCCACCTTGACGGGGACGACCTGTTCACCCCCGACGCTTTGGAAACCTTCGTAAGATTGGCAAAGTCAGCCCCGGATCTCAACTTCGTCTACGGCAACATGGAGATGTTCTCCCCGGACGGAACGAAGCGCACCGCCCTCACCCCGGACTTCTTCGGCAGCGGCGACATTCGGCACCTTATCTACTCCAAATACGGCTACCCCACCGCCTCGGTTATGGTGCGAACGGAAAAGCTGCGGCAAATCGGCGGCTACAAAACCGACCTGCCCCTTTTGGAGGACTACGACATGTATCTGCGCTACGCCCACTCGGGTTTGAACGCGGCGTCGGAGGACAAGGTGGTGGCGCTCTATCGGGTGCTGCACGGAGGTAAGACCTCCAATCTTGTGCGAGCGTCGAAGTTCGCGGCGGAGATAGCGGAGTCGGTGCCGGAGACGGACCCGGCGCTTCGGAAATGTTTGCGAAAGGCAATCGGGTTCCACAAGTCCCGATACCACCTCATGTCCGCCATAGAGTGCGGGCCGGAGAACAAAAAAGAGTTTTTGCGCCACGTGGTTCGCTCGATTTACTACCGCCCGAGACGGCAGAAGCGGGCAATAATCGCGGCGGCGTTGACCTCAATCGCCATGGTTTCGCGCACAAAGAAGTTTGACGGGCTTTTGCGAAAACTCATCTACGGAGCCCAGGAAATGCCCTGGGCGGAGGAGAGCTTCGGGAAATGAAGTCCTACCACAATCATACGATTTTTTCCGACGGTCAAAACACCGTTGAGGAGATGGTTTCGGCGGCGGTTGCTCTCGGTATGGAAGAGTTCGGCATGTCGGACCACTACGTGCGGCCCTACGACGGGCTTACCTTCGGGTGGAGTATGCCGGAGGAGCGGCTGCCGGAGTATTTCGCGGAGCTGGACAGAGTGGCGGCGAAGTTCGCGGGGAAGATCGTCCTTAAGCGGGGACTTGAGGCGGATTACTCGCCCCAGACGATTGATTACGTGAGGGATTTCCTGAAGACGCTGCCCCTGGACTACCTCATTGGGTCGGTGCATCAGATAGACGACTTTCCCATCGACGACAGGGCGGAGTATTGGGAGCGGATTTCACAAGCGAAACGAAACGACATTATCGCGGAGTATTGGGAACGGATGACCGTAATGGCCGGGTCCGGGGTGTTTCAAATCGCCGGACATCTCGATTTGTACAAGAAGTTCGGATATTTCCCCACGGTGGATATGAGCGACAGAATCGAACAAACCCTTGACGCGGTGGCGGACACGGGCATGGTGATGGAGCTGAACACCGCAGGGTGGCACAAGCCCGTCGGAGAGCAATACCCGTCGGTTGATATTCTGCTGGCCGCCGATAAACGTGAGATACCGGTGGTTGTGAACGGTGACGCCCACCGCCCGGAGCATATTCTCCGGGACTTCGACAAGGCGTACAAACTTTTGGAAGAGATAGGATACAAAAAGATACCGAAGTGAAAATATTAAAACCCTCAAAAGACAGACTGTGGTGCGTTGTCCTGCCCTCAATCATGTTTGCTTTCGCCACCGCGATCGGGCGGACAATGGATAAGTACAATTCCTTTTACGGCATCAAAACGAGTCCGGTGAAATACACCGCCCTCTTTGTGGGCTCCGGACTCATATTCTTCACCCTCGCTTATCTGCTTTTCGGCTACATCGAAAACGCGAAACCGGCGGAGAAAAGCGAAAATAAGCTCTTTGCTTTCCTCTTCGACCGAAAGCCTTTCTTTATCCCCTTCTGCGCTTTCATCGTCGCCTGGCTGCCCTATATTGTTTCCTTTCGGGGAAGGCCCGGTTGGGATTTTTGCTCGCAAGTTGAGATGTTCTTCGGCAACATTCCCTTCACAAACCACCACCCGGTATTTTCCACGGTCTGTTACGGACTTGTAATGAAACTCTGCGGCACCTTGGGATTCGACAGGGCCGGAATCCCTCTTTTCGCCTTTTTCCAAACACTTTCCATGGCGGCGATGCTTTCGCTTATACTCGTTTCACTGAAGAGAATTCCCCATATCGTGCGGTTTGTTATACTCGCGGTTTTCGCTTTTTCTCCGGGCATCGCTCTTTTTTCGGTATGCGTTTGCAAAGATTTAGCTTACGCCCTTTTCTTCGCGCTGTTCACGTTATCGGTTTATTTCATTATCCGGGATAAAACGCTGTCTCCGAAAAAGCTTGCATTCTTTGTCATCGTATCGGTAATGTGCGTCCTTTGGAGAAACAACGGATTTCACGTTCTCGCGCCGTCCGTTATATTGTTATTCTTTGTAAAAGGTATATCCAAGAAACAAACCGCCGCCGTATTGGGAGCGGTATGTCTGACATATATCGCGATGCACAATATCATACAGCCCGCGCTCGGCATCCCGGAAAGCAGTATCCGCGCGGCAATAGTAAAAACCGCCCAAAGAAAAACGACCCCGAAAGAAAGCACGAGAGAAATATTAAGCATGCCTTTTCAGCAAACGGCAAGATACATTATCGCCCACGGAGAAGAGATAACCCCGGAGGAAAAAAACACAATCGATAAAGTTTTGGTCTATGATAAAATCGCGGAAAGATATAATCCCATCGTATCGGATCCGGTAAAGAACCTTTATCTTCAAAGAAATCCCTCAAAAGAGGACCTGCTCAACTATTCCCGCTTATGGTTCACCCATATGCGAAAACATCCGATGACTTACGCGGCGGCCGCGATCAATAACACATACGGATACTTTTATCCCGCCAAACCGGGAAAAATCGGCGCGAGATTATACCCGGTTACGGAACAAAGACTGAGGAAACTCTATTACTGTGAGGAAACCGTAAAATGGCTCATGCTGCCGGATAACGCCTATACGCGAAAACTGGCGAAACTTCGGAATCTTTGTTTAAGAACACCGATTCTTAAGTTTTTTACCGATATTCCTTTCTTCACTTGGCTTATGATTATCGCTTGCTTTTATATGATAAAGCGCGAAAAATACGTATATCTTCCCGCGGTAATTCCCTGTCTTCTGACCCTGCTTGTATGTCTTGTGTCCCCGGTGAACGGTGAGCTCCGCTACGCTCTGCCATACATGTTCTGCGCGCCGTTCTTTATCGGTCTCTGTTTCTCATTGAATGAGGAAAATCATGAAAATAAATAAACCTTCAAACAACCGACTTTGGTGTATAATCCTGCCGTCGATTCTGTTCGCCGTGGCCACCGTAATCGGGCGGACAATGGACAAGTACAATTCCTTTTACGGCATCAAAACGAGTCCGGTGAAATACACCGCCCTCTTTGTGGGCTCCGGACTCATATTCTTCACCCTCGCCTACCTCCTTTTCGGCTACATCGAAAACGCGAAACCGGCGGAGAAGAGCGATAATAAATTCTTTTCTTTCTTCTTCGACCGGAAGCCGTTCTTTATCCCATTCTGCGCTTTCATCGTCGCTTGGATTCCCTACCTTATTTGCTATCCCGGCTCCCCCTGCGGCGATTTTTGGTCTCAGATATTTCAATCTTTCGGCATTATCCCGCTTGACAATAACTATCCCCTGTTCTCCACGCTTGTGTACGGC
>JAGDDM010000158.1 GCA_017958015.1 Abditibacteriota bacterium
ACGGAGTGAACGCCTTTGCGGATGCAGAGCCAGATGCAGACCCAGCCGATGAGGGCGCCGACGATAACCATGGGGCTGATGCCGCCGGAAAAGTCGAAGGGGCCGGAGGATATGCGCAAAACGTCGTTCAGAAATAAATCCGAAGCGTCCGCCGTGGTCCAAGGCGCCTTGAAAGAGAGCAGCAAATAGACGATTACCCAGGCGAACACCACGGAGTAATAGGCGGTGATGCAGAAAGCGGTGACGGTGGCAAGCCAGCCTATCCACTCGAACTTCTTGTTGAGGCCGGCGAAAGCTCCCGGCGCGCCCTTGCGGAACTTCCGTCCCAGGGTGAGCTCAAGGGCGAGAATGGGAATGCCCGCGGTGAGCATGGCTATAAAGTAAGGAACCAGAAACGCTCCGCCGCCGTTTTGATAGGCTATGCCCGGGAACCGCCAAGCGTTCCCCAGACCCACCGCGGAGCCGATGGCCGCCAGAATAAAAGTCGTCCTGTTTTTCCAATTCGCTCTTTGCAATTTATCGCACCTCCCAATCTACGGGTATTTCTGTTTTCGATCGGTTCGCTTCAACGCGACCTTTTGATGTTTCGGCACATAATCGATGTTATATTATACGCTAATTTCGGCGATTTTACAAATGATACTTGCGATGTTCACAGATATCATATATAATATAGTTGTGGGTTTGCGGTTCAAGCGGTGTTGCCCGGGGCAACAATGGCGCAATCGACACCTATAGTTTCCGAAAGGAAAAACCATGGAATCAACAACAAGTTACGCCAATACGGTTATTTACATCATCGAAGGGCTCCTTGTGGCCTTTATCCTCATAAATATTCTCAAGGCCCGGGGCGGAAAGAGACTCTTTATCCGCCGCATTCAGGGTCTTAACTACATCGACGACGCCGTGGGCAGAGCCACGGAGATGGGCAAGCCCATCGCCTTCAGTCCCGGCATCGGCGGCCTCAGCATCCTCACTCTTCAGGCTCTTTCCGTTCTCACCCACGTTGTGCGCAAAGCCGCCCGCTACGGCACCCGTGTAATCGCCTGCGTCTGCGACGCCATGATTTACACCATCGCCGACGAGATGTGCAAAGACGCCTATGAGGCGGAAAACGCCTCGGAGTTTTTCAACGGCAACGACATCCGCTTCCTCTCCGACAGCCAGTTCTCCTACGCCTCCGCTTTCGTGGGTATGCTCCACCGGGAGCGGCCCGCCGCCGTGTTCCTCTTCGGACACTACGCCGCGGAATCCCTGATTTTGGCCGAAAACGGTCAGGCCGTGGGCGGAATCCAAATCGCCGGCACCCCCGACACCACCCAGGTACCCTTCTTCCTGGCCACCTGCGACTACACAATCATCGGCGACGAGTACTACGCCGCCGGCGCCTACCTGTCCAAGGAACCCACTCTGCTGGGCTCCCTTGTGGGTCAGGACTACGGCAAAATCGTTCTTATCATAACAATCATTATCGGCATCGCGGCCGCCACCTGCACGGCCCTGGCCCCCGGTTCCACCGCGGCCCAGTGGCTCTCAACACACTTCCTGGAATACTTTAAGTAAGAAAGAAACCCAATGCACACCCTGTTCGCTCCCAAACACGGCGTTGAGCTCTGGCTCTACATCGCCGGCTCCCTTGTTATAGGCGCCGGTCTGCTTTTGCTCCTCTGCCAGACTCCCCAGAGACTCCGAAAGCCGGTAATCGCCTTCGTCACATTCCTGGGCGGTCTCTATTTCACGCTGGAGTTTTTGATTCCCCACGACAACTACTTCACCCACGTCATGCCGGAGGTGGTAAACGCGGAAATCGTTGTTTCCTGCTTTACCCTCTTCATCGGTATATACAATCTCTTCGGCGTCCACGGCAGAGCGATCCGCCGGAAACAGCCGGGCTGGTACAACTCGGTGGCCTTCTTCGCGGCTTTCTTCCTCATCGCCTCCGCGGGATTCATAAAGGACATGCGGCCCGACAGCGCGGCCACGCCCCTTTTCGAGATTCTCTTCAACGGTTTCATGAACTCGCTGCAGTCCACCACCTTCTCCCTTATCGCTTTCTACATCGTCTCCGCGGCGTACAGAGCTTTCCGAATCCGCAATTCCGAGTCCGTTCTCATGATGATTACGGCCATGATAATCATGCTGGGTCTGGTGCCCCTGGGCTCCGCCCTCACATCCTTTATCCCCGCCAACTCCTTCTTCTCGTTCCTGCGGCTGGAGAAGTTGAGCTACTTCATTCTTCTTCTCCCCAACATGGCGGTTCAGCGTGCCATCGCCTTCGGCGTGGGTGTGGGTTCCATGGCCATGGGCCTGCGCATCTGGCTCAGCCTCGAGCGGGGCAGTTTTTTCGATGAGGAGCTGTAGCCGTGAATCTTAAAAAACTTCAGAACATAGACAAACGAATACTCTATATCCTGCTGGCGATCGTAATCGTCACGCCCCTTTTCGTGCGCCCCTCCAAGCACCCGGACGCGGTGTTCGACGAAGTTCAGAACGCCTTCAACACCATCGACAACATGCCCGACGACAAGGTGGCCTTCGTCTCCATCGTTTGGGGTCCCGGTACAATCGCCGAAAACAGACCCCAGACGGAAGTTCTCATGCGCCACCTGTTCATGAAGCACAAAAAGTTCGTGGTCCTCAGCTGGGATATGCCCGGAACGAAACTCAGTTACGACGTGGGCAAAGCGCTGGAAGAAGAGCTGGGCATGGAGTACGGCAAGGACTGGTGCCACCTGGGCTACCGCCCCGCCTACGTGGCCATGATCTCGAGAGCCATGGGCGAGGACTTCCAAAAGCAGTTTGCGGAGGACTACAACAACAAACCCCTGAAGGAAATGCCTCTGCCCGCCAAGATTAAATCCGCCAAGGACATCGGTATTGTTATCGATATCACTCCCTCCGCAACAATGGGCACATGGCTTGCCTACTTCTGCGGACCCTACAACGTACCCATCGTAACATGTCCCACGGCGGTAATGTCCGCGGAGGCCTATCCCTACCTTGACTCCGGTCAGGTGAGCGGTATGCTCAACGGCGTCATCGGCGCCTCCATGTACGAAACCCTCATCGGCAGAGGAAACACCCGCACCGAGGCGGCGGCCACCGCATGGTCTCTCTCCTGCGCCCACATATACATCATTCTCCTTATTGTTCTCGGCAACATAGGCTACATCGCCGCCGGAAAGAAGGCCAAACGATGAGCAAGTTTATAACCGAACACGCCCCGGCGATTACGCTTTGGGCATCCGCCCTCTGCACCTTCGCCGTGTACAGCATTCTCTACAAAGAAAACAAGTTCTACCGGTTCTTCGAACACGTCTTTTTGGGGCTTGCCACCGGTTACAGTTTCTACCTCACCTGGTCCCTTGTCATGAAACCCCGCTGGTGGGACGTCATGGTGGGCAAAGGCGTTTGGGCGTGGGCCTTCGCCGCGGTGTTCGGCAGCATGTTCTACTTCATGTACTCCAAGAAACACGCCTGGATAAGCAAACTCATATTCGGTCTGTTTATGGGTCTCTCCGCCGGCGGTATCTTCAGAGAGTTCTACGAGATTTACTTCCCCCAGCTGGGCGCCACCATGCGGCCCCTCGCCACCAACGAGGTTATTGCCGAAGGCCCCTGGGCCACAACGGTCTACGTGGCCGGAGTTCTCCTTTTCTACGTCATACTCTTCAGCGTTATTTCGTACTTCTTCTTCAGCTTCGAGCAGAAGGGTAAAATGATTAAAGCAAGCTCCTCCCTGGGCCGCACCTTCCTCATGATAGGCTTCGGCGCCATTTTCGGAGCCACCGTCATGGGCAGAATGACCCTCTTTATCGGCAGATTCAACTTCCTGGTAAACAATTGGGCCCCCCAGGTGGCGGCGGATTGGCACTGGTTTAAGTACGTCCTGCCCATCCTCGTAATCGCCGCGGTTGCGGGAATAATCCTCGCCCTCAAAAAGAAGCCGGTTGAGACGGAAGAGCCCCCCACCGAATGAACATTAAAATAACCGTCGGTCTCTACATTCTTCTCTCCCTTTTCTACGCCTTCGCCGTTCTCCCCGGCGAAGGCCCGGACGAAATCGCCCACCTCATCTACATCCGCTCCCTGGCTCTCGACGGCAAACTGCCGGAGATTGCCCACACCGAAACCTCGACTTCGGATTGCAAGTCCACCCACGAGGGACATCAGCCGCCCCTATACTACGCCCTCTGCGCCCCGGTTTACCGGGCCTGCGGCGCCGCGGGCATGAGCCCCCGAAACATCGACCTGGTTCTGCGCGTCTTTACGATTATCATTTCCGCGCTTTGGGTTTTCGCCTCATACCGTCTGATTTACGAACTCACCGGCTCGTTAAACCGGGCCCGTTGGGGCGCCCTCGCTCTCGCTCTGCTGCCCTGCGTCTCCTACGCCGGGGGCATGGTGAACAACGACATGCTTGAGTCCCTTTTCTTCACCGCCGCCCTCATACCCCTCGCCCGGTTTGTCCGGAGGAAGGAAACGGACACAAAGGGCTTTGTTATCTTCGGCCTGCTTACCGGCCTCGCCTGCCTCACCAAGGCCCAGGGGCTCATTCTGCCCCTCATCGCTCTCTGCGCCGCCGCCTTTGCGCGCTCAAAAAAGTCCCTTCGGGAATTCGCGGCGGGCATATTCGTCTTTTTGATTGTCTCCGCCTGGTGGTACATTCGCTGCAAGATCGTTCTGGGAACATTTATGCCCCAATCGTTGGTCAATAAAGCCGTGGAAGGCGGAATGATTGCCATGCTTTTCATGGACCCGGTGACGAACCTGCTGGCGGTGACCTCCCTTACGGCCTGCACCCTCGGCAACTTTGTTGAGCCCTTGTGGATTGTGCAGCCCTTCATCGGCGGCGCCCACAGACTCCTTATTCCCCTGTGGATCGGGGTCTTTGTCCTGATTGTCGGAGCGGTAATATCCCGCAAAAAGCGGCTTTTCTCCCGGCGGATGTTCGCCTTCGCCGCTCTGCCCCTTGTCATCACATATCTTTCCTACCTGCGCTACGTCTTTACGGTGGACTACATGGCCGCCAATCAGGGACGGCTGTTCTTCCCGGTTGCCGCCTGTATGACCGCACTCTGCCTTTGGAGCCTTGAGTGGACGCGGAACAAAAAAAGAACCGCCGCCGGGGTATGCGTTCTGTTTGCGGCGATGAATGTGATGACGATGATTTGTACGCTTATGTTTTATTATAATTAGGAATCGGGGAAACGGGTTATACGACTCGCGTTTTAAGATTCGATAAACACAAAAAAATTCGCCGCTTTTCGGCGGCGAAATTTGACTAATGATATAATACTACGTTATTATATACCTATATCGATGATGGCGCTTACGCCCACGTCGTCGATGCGTCTCGTTCCGGACGCGGAAGTTTTGTCCACGGGGATAAGGGCTTTGACCCGAACCTTAAGACCGAGCACCTTGTTTTCTTCAAGCTGGAGAACGGCTTTGGTCTCTTCCACGCTCTTGATGGGGCCCACCACCTGAACGGCGCCGGCATATCCGCCGCTGCCGATGGTGATAATGGGAACGACCTTTGTGCATTCCTTGCTCGCCATGTTGTTTTTCAGGGTGAGTTTGTTGATAACGTCGTTGATTTGATCGCCGTACTTATCCACAATCAGGGCTACTCCGCCGCCCACAAGGACTTTGCCGAGAACGCCGCCGGAGTTTACCGGAAGAACGGCGGTACCCGCCAGAGACGCCGCCAGAACAGCCGACAGCGCGATCATCTTAAAACTTTTTTTCATAACGTTGCCTCCTGTGATTAAGGTTAATTCAATATTATCACGGAACGCGGCGTATGTCAACCGATAATATCCCTCAACATTTTCGGAGGTTTCCATGAAACGAATACTCTTGCTCCTCGCCCTCGCGGCACTCTGCGTCCCCGCCCACAGCCGGGACTTCTCCTTCACCTACAACGGCCTGCCCTCCAGCACCGTTATCTCCGGCTGGAACAAAACCAC
>JAGDDM010000019.1 GCA_017958015.1 Abditibacteriota bacterium
CCACTTGGGGATAATATCCATAATATAGGCGGTGGTCATAAGGCAGCAGGTGGCGCCGATATCGTCCGCCGCGTGGCCGTAGGCCAAAATCTTGTTGCCCTTGCGGTAGGTGAGAGTGCCGGTACCGCCGGCGAAGAAGTCGCCTATCATGTACGCGGTGCCGACGGGAGCGCCGCCCTTAAACTCGGAGTCGATGAAGGGGGCCTTCTCGTAGTCGTTGGCGCCCTCGGCAAAGCCGGTGAGACATTCCACGTTGTAGGGTTTCAGGGTTTCGGCCAGGGAAGACGCCGCCTTGTCGGAGAAACCTCCCAGGTTTATGACCATGGGGGCCTCAACCGCCCGGAGAACGTTGGAGGGAGCCGCTCCCTTATCCTCGTTCTTCGTCACAATCTCAACGGTATCTATTTTTCTGCCGTCAACGGTGACGGGTTCCGCCAGCTTAATGGGGGCGCTGTAACCGTCAACGGTGGTTTTGTAGGCGGGGTTCCAGGAGTCAGCCACGTTGTAAATTGAGGTGACCATACCCAGAGCCTCTTTGGAGTTGGTGAAACAGTGGGAAATGGCGCCCAAAAGTTTGCCGTTGTAATAGACCGGAGAACCGCTCATGCCGGCCACCACGCCCATTTTGCGGTCGTTTACCTGGGGGTCGATGATTTTTATCATGTAGCGAACCAGCTGGTTGCCGCTCACCATATTGGTGCCGAGAATCTCAACCTTAAAGGGCTTTATCTCGGTGCCCTGAAACACGGTGTAAGCGGTGCAGACCATGCCCCGTCTCACATCCTTCGGTTTCATGAAATCGGAGTCGTCGATCTCCGGATAGGCCACGGTGGAGAGGGGCGGAACGATGGGTTCCGCCTTGAGAACCGCCGGAGCGGTCACAATAACCGCCGACAAAAGCAGGGAGAGAATAAGGGATTTCTTCATTTTGTTCTCCTGTACGGATTACCTTTCGAGGGCGTTTTTGAGAACATCCTCCGCGTTTTCGACATAGATCATGTTCATGATTCCGTCGATGCCGTCGGGGAAATCTTCCTCGACATCAACCTTGTTGGTGGCGGGAGCGATCACGGTTTTGATTCCGGCCCGCTTGCCGCCCAAAATCTTCTCTTTGAGACCGCCGATGGGCAAAACGTTGCCCGTCAGGGTTATCTCACCGGTCATGGCCACTCCCGGCTTCATCTTTCTGCCTGTGGCCAGGGACACCAGCGCGGTCATCATTGTTATACCCGCCGAGGGTCCGTCCTTGGGCACGGCTCCCTCCGGCGCGTGGAGATGGATATCGTTTTCCTTGAAAAAGTCCGGGTCGATGCCCAGCTTGTCCGCCCGGCTCTTAACGTATGTAAGGGCAGTCTGAGCCGACTCCTTCATGACCTCGCCCAGATAACCGGTGAGGGTGAGTTTGCCGTTGCCGGGGACTTTGCAGGCTTCCACAACCAAGACCTCGCCGCCCACGGATGTCCAGGCCAGTCCGGGAACCACTCCCGGCACCTTGACCCGCTTTTTCATATCCTCGTCCCGGTGCCGCTTGGCGCCCAGGTATTCGTGGATATACTTTGAGGTTACGGCCTTGGGGGCCTCTTCGTTCTTAACGTACTTCCGCACAACCTTGCGGCACACGGCGGCTATTCGGCGTTCCAATGTGCGGACGCCGGCCTCGTGGGTGTAGCCCCGGATAATCTCCCGGACGGAGCGTCTGTCGAAGCGGAGTTTGCCCTTTTCGATGCCGTGCTCCTTTAGCTGCTTGGGCACCAGGTGGCGCATGGCGATTTCCGTCTTTTCCTCCTCGGTGTAGCCGGAGAGCTGAATAATCTCCATGCGGTCCCGGAGAGGCGCGGGAATGGTGCTCAGCACGTTGGCGGTGGTTATGAACATAACCTTGGACAGGTCGAAGGCCACCTCAAGGTAGTTGTCCCTGAATGTGGCGTTCTGCTCCGGGTCCAAAACCTCCAAAAGGGCGGAGGAAGGATCGCCCCGGTGGTCGGAGCCCACTTTGTCAATCTCGTCCAGCATGAATATGGGGTTGTGGGAACCGCAGCGCTTTATGTTCTGAATAATCTGACCCGGCAGAGCGCCCACGTATGTTTTCCGGTGGCCTCTGATCTCCGCCTCGTCGTGTATTCCGCCAAGGCTCATGCGCACGAACTTCCGACCCATGGCTCTGGCTATGGACTTGCCCAGGGAGGTTTTGCCCACTCCGGGAGGTCCGGCGAAGCAGAGTATGGGATGGCGCATATCGTCGCCGCCGCCGGTGTATTGCCGCACGGACAGGTATTCCGCTATGCGCTCCTTGATTTTTTCCAGACCGTAGTGGTCCTCGTCGAGAATCTTCTCCACCCGCTCCATGTCCAGGCAGTCATCGGTGTAGGTGTTCCAAGGCAGTGAAAGGAGTGTTTCGATATATGTGCGGGACACGGAATAATCCGGGGATGAGGGCGCGGCGGAAGACAGGCGCCGAAGCTCGTTCATGGCCGCCTTCTTGGCCTCCTCCGTCATTTCCGATTCCTCAATCTTTTTGCGGAGCTCGTCCTTTTCCGCGGCTTTGTCCTCGTCCTCACCCAGCTCCCGGCGGATGACTTTCATCTCCTCCCGCAGGTAATACTCCCGCTGGGATTTTTCCAGCCGCTTATTGACCCGGGCCTCGATATTCTTTTCCGTTTCCAGAATGAGTATCTCCCGGGTAAAGGACTCAAGGAGAATCTCCAGCCGCTTTTTGGTGTCGGTGGTCTCCAGAAGAACCTGATTTTCCTCGCCGCTCATGTGGGTGTAGAGGGAAACCGCGTCCGCCAGCCGAACCGGGTCGTCCACGTCCTTCACGGTGTCGGCGATGGCGTCGGGAACGGCGGGGGAAAGCCTGATGGCTCTGCGGAAGGCGTCCTCAAGGGCGCGGCAAAGGGCCGCCGCCTCGGTGTCCTTTTCCGGAAGCGGGTCATCGGGCATGGGCTCGACCCGCACGCGCATGTAGGGGTCCTCCGACATGCACTGCACAAAGCGGACCCGGTGCAGTCCCTGAATGATGACCTTTTCCTGGTCCCCTTCCCGGAGCATGGTGTGGACCCGGGCGATGACGCCCACTTCGTGGACGTCGCTGTAGCGGGGTTCGCTGATCGAGGGTGATCGGAGCATGGTGACGGCTATAAGTCTGCCGCCACTCATCACCGCGTCGTCGATAAGCTTAACGGAAGCGGGTCTGTCCACAATAATGGGAAAGACGGCGGTGGGAAAGAGCACCGCGTCCTTCAGAGGAAGCAAATTATAGACGCCGAAGGAGGCCTGGGGGCCCGGATCCTCAATGGGAATGCCGTAGTTAGCGTTCAAACCGGTCCCACCTCCGATATAACGGGCTTTCTCACCGCCTTTTTGGGCAGCTTAATCTTCAAAAATCCGTTTTTGTAATCCGCGGTGAGGGCGTCGCCGTCCACAACCACGTTATCCGGCATCTCCACCACCCGCTCGAAGGCGCCGTAGTGGGTCTCCAACCGGTAGTAGCGAAGCCTGTTCTCGTACTCGTCGTCAAATTCGGTCCGCACACCCCGCACCGTGAGATTTTTCCTGTCCGGAGACAGGGAAATATCCAGAGTCCGGGGATCCAGACCGGCAAAACAGAACTTCACCACAAGGTCCTTGTCCGTTTCGTACACGTCAGCCCGAGGCGACCACAAATTTCTCATGGGCGCGTGGGGAGACAATATTTGCATAAGCATTTCTTCGCCGATATTTTGCATGGTTTCTCTTTCGATTTAACGGTTGTTATAGGAATCGGGAACGCGCCGCCGGCAAATTCCGCGGCGGGACCGCCGCCCTTTCCCTATATTTAAATAGTTACAGTCCTGATATTACTCAATAATTTTATCACGTATTTACTCACATTACAAGTATATCCGAAAGTTTTCCGAAAAAAAGATACCCGAAACCGAAAAAATGTAGTATACTATAATTGGGTAATGTGTTATTCGATAACACCGGCGCGGCCGAAACCTAACCCCGAATCCGTTTATTAATGAATTTCAACGAAGCCATCTCATATCTCGACAATCTGAAACTCTTCGGCATCAAGCTGGGTCTCGACAGAACCCGGGCTGTGGCCGCCAAGCTGGGCTCGCCCCAGGAGAAGTTCCGCTCCGTCCACGTGGCGGGCACCAACGGCAAAGGCTCCGTGTCCGCCATGACCGCCGCGATTTTGCGGAAGGCGGGATACAAAACCGGCCTCTACCTGTCGCCCTACGTGTTCTCCTTCGGGGAGCGGATGCAGATGAACGGAGAGATGATTCCGGAACAGACTTTCGCGGACATCACGGAGCGGGTCAAAGCCGCGGCGGAGGAAGCGGAAGCGGAGGGTCTGGGCTGTATAACCGAATTCGAGGCCAAAACCCTGTCGGCCTTCACCTACTACGCCGACTCTGGAGCCGACTTCGCGGTGATTGAAGTGGGCATGGGAGGACGGCTGGACGCCACCAACATCATCACTCCCGCCGTCAGCGTCATCACCCACATAAGCCTCGACCACACGGAATACCTGGGCGGCACCGTGGCCGAAATCGCCGGCGAGAAAGCGGGCATAATAAAGCCCGGTGTGCCGGTTGTGACGTCATCCGCGAACCCGGAAGCTTTGTCTGTAATCCGGGCGAAGGCGGCGGAGTCGGGATCCGCCTTTATACACGCGGTGCCGGAGGGAAAAACGCTCCGAACCCCCCGGGGAGACGTTAAACTCGAACCCGCTCTGCCGGGCGCCTTCCAAATCGAGAACGCGGCGGCGGCCGCGGCGGCGGCTCTCGCCGCCCTGCAGGACATCGACATCGAAATCATCGAGGAAGGTATTCGGGACGCCGGTCTGCCGGGGAGAATGCAGTATATACATCATAATCCGGCGGTGGTTTTGGACGGCGCCCACAATCCCGGAGCGGCGGCGGCGGTTCGGAACACTTTGAAAGAGACGGAATACGACAAGTTGATTCTCGTCTGCGGAATGCTGAAAACCCACTCGGCGGAGGACTTTTTGTCCGTTCTCGCCCCCATGGCGGAAAAGGTCATTGCCGTGCAGTCCGGCAACCCCAAGGCGAGACCCGCGGGAGAAATAAAAAAAATCGCCGAAAGCCTGGGAGTCCCCGCGGAAGAAATTCCCGACGTGAACGACGCACTGTCCGCGGCGACGAAACAGGCGGAAAAAAAAGATTTGATATTGGTTACCGGGTCCTTCTATACTGTAGCGGAAGTAAAACCGGATATCGGCGATTAATTCGCTCGTAAACGAATCAATAACCCCATAAAATACAACCGGGAGAAAAAAATGCCTCACAACAAAGAACCGAAAAAAATACTCGTAATCGGCCGGGGTCCCACGGTCATCGGCCAGGGCGGCGAGCTTGATTTCGCCGCGGCTCAGACCTGCCGGGCTCTGCGGAACGCGGGCTGCGAAGTCATCACTTACACTTCCGACCCCGCGTCCGTCACCTCCACCTCCGAGGGCGGCGACAAAATATACATCGAGCCCCACGAAATGAACTCCGTGCGGCGGGTGATAGAAAAGGAACGGCCCGACGGAATCATTTCCACCGTAGGCGGTCAGGAAGCCTTGTCCCTCACATACACCCTGGACAAATACGGTCTTCTTCGGGAAGCGGAATGCGCGCCCTTGGGCGTCACCTCCGACTTCCTGGACGCCGCCAGAGACCCGAAACTCTACCGGGCTCTCATGCGCAAAATAAGCGTGCCCATTCCCAAGGGCGGCGTGGCCTCCACCGTGGAAAAGGGCCTCACCATTTTGGACAGAATCGGCTTCCCGGTGTTCATCAAACCCGCTTGCCGCATAAACGGCACCGGTTCCTCCATCGCCTACAACCGGGAGGAGTTCTGGCAGATGCTCTCCGCCGCAATGAAGAACAGTCCCGTGCGGCAGGCTCTCATCACCGAGTCCCTCATCGGCAGCAAAGAGGCGGAAGTGGAAGCCCTTATGGACCGGGAAGGCAACGTGGGCATTTTCAGCGTGTCCGAAAACCTGGACTCCGTGGGCATTCACACAGGCGACTCCGTGGCGGTGACTCCGCCCCAGTCCCTCACTCCCGAACAGATTGAGACTCTCCGGGACATGACCGTCCGCATCATGAAAGCCGTGGGCGAGGCCACCGGTTTCAACGGCCTTATCAATCTCGACTTCGCCGTAAACCGGGAGACCGGGGAAATCGTGCTGACGGAATTAAGTCCCAGAGCGGGCATAACCACCGCCTTCGTATCCCGAGCCACCGGCGTTCCGGTCTGCGGAATAGCCGCCCTTCTCAACATCGGCAAGACCCTCGATGAGGCGGGATTCGTTGAGCCGGAGATGAAATACTGCGCGGTGCGGGTTCCGGAGTTCGCCTTCGCCTCCTTCCCGGAGTCCGGCGACGATCTCTCCACCTCCATGCTGGCGGTGGGCGAATCCATGGCCGTGGACACCGACTTCCCCGCGGCCCTCAACAAGGCCTACAATTTCAAATCCGTGTCGGAAGATCCGGAGACGGTACGGGAAAAGGTCCTGGCCCCCAATCCCAACAGACTTTCCTACATAAAAGAGGCAATCCGCCTGGGCGCCTCCTACGACATAGCCAAGGCCGCCCGCATGGACCCCTTCTTCATCGACGTTCTGCGGAAGATGGTGGTCTTTGAGGAGACCGTTCGGGGCAAATCCCTTGTGACTCTGCCTCCGGAAACGCTGGAAGAAGCGAAAAAACTGGGCTACTCCGACGAGACTCTGGCCGCCCTCCTTGAGACGGACAGAGCCCAGATTCGTCTGCGCCGCCGGATTCTCGGCATCCGCCCCAAAGCGGTTGCCTGCGGCGCCGGCACCCGGTTTATGACATACAACGACGCCGAGTGCGAAGTCCCGGAAGAAAAGACCCGGGAAAAGATTCTCCTCATCGGCACCGGCCCCAACTCCATCGGCGTCGGCAGCGAGTTCAACCTCAACTGTCTCCACGCCCTCATGGCCCTCAGGGAAAACGATAGGGAAAGCATCATCGCCGACCCCAACGCCTCCAGCGCCGCCTGCGACCCGGGATTCTCCGACAAACAGTACATCGTGGCCCTGAACCCGGAAAACATTCTGGAAATATGCGACTACGAGGGAGTTGACGGAGTTATCGCCAACTTCTCCGGCCGCCGGGCCCGGAAACTCATCGACGCCCTTAACGCAAGCAACATTCGTATTCTGGGAACTGACCCCAAGATAATCCGCAAACTCAGGGACAAGAAGCACGTTACGGAAGTTTTCAAGTCCATGGGTCTGCGCACCGCCCCCAGCATCGCCGTTCGGAACCTTGAGGACGCCCTCGCCGCCGCCAAGCGCATAGGCTACCCTGTTCTGGCGACCTCCGAGCGGACTCTGCCCCTGGGCGCGGAAATAATCTACGACGAAGGCGACATCCGCAAGCTGGAACGGACAATCACGGAAAGCGGCAACCGCTTCGCCTGCATAATCAGCAAGTTTATCGAGGACGCAATCAGAATCGGCGTTGACGGCGTCAGCGACGGCACAGACACCACCATCTGCGGCATCCGGGAACACATCGAGCACACGGCGGTCCACGCCGGCGACAGCGCCTGCTCCGTTCCCACATACAGCATCTCCGCGGAAAAGACCGAGGAAATCGCCGAAACCACCCGCAAGGTGGCGGCGAAGCTGGGCATCATCGGCCCTCTGAACGTGTCCTACGCCATCACCAAGGACAACCTCTATATTCTCCACCTGGCCTCCTGGGCCGCCCGGTCCCTGCCCTTCATCAGCAGAGCCACCGGTCCGGACTGGGCCAAGGAAGCGGTCTATGTCATGCTGGGCAAAAAGGCTCAGCCCGCGGTGTACACCCCCCGCTGCTTCGCGGTGCGGGAAGCGGTGATGCCCTTCGATAAGTTCAAAACCGCCGACGTCATATTGGGCCCCAACATGAAATCCACCGGCGCCGCCATGGGCATCGACACAACCTTCGGCAAAGCCTTCCTGAAGTCCCAGATAGCCTCCGGACAGAACCTGCCCCGGGGCGGCACCGCCTTCGTCAGCGTGGCGGACTTCGACAAGCCGGATCTCCCGGAAATAGGCGAGCGGCTGCGGAAGCTGGGCTTCAGCATTTTGGCCACGGAAGGCACCGCCCGGGTTCTCCGGGACGCGGGCATTAACGCGATAACCGTCTCCAAGATAGGCGAGGAACGGCCCGACGCCACGGACCTCATCAAAAACGGAGCCATCCACCTTATCATCAACACCCTCTCCGGCAAAAAGCCCCGGAAGCACGAAGTGGCCATCCGCGGCGCGGTGGTGGAACACGGAGTCCCCATCATCACCACCATCGCCGGCGCCAGAGCCACGCTCATCGGCATGGAACTGAACCTCTCCGGCGCGGAGAACGTTCGGTCGCTGGATGAATATTACGCCA
>JAGDDM010000159.1 GCA_017958015.1 Abditibacteriota bacterium
AAGGTGTACCCGAAAACACGGGAAAAGCGGCGTTTTTTCCCGATTTCGCCGTCTTTCTTCCGCTTTCACACAAAATCAGCCGCCGAGGCTCATCGTTCCGATGAACCCCGGCGGCTTTTGAGCTGATTATTTTACAGCCCCCTTAAAATTTAATCCTGCGTTATCAGCGTCCGCGTATCGTATTTAATCGTAATTCTGTTCTTGGGCCGCTGATAATTGTCGGAGTTGTTTCCTATCTTGATGAGTTTTATGAGTTTGTTGCTTGTGTCAACGATGAAGGCGTTGGCGGAGTCTTGGCTGCGGGTGCCGTCAACTCTCATGGAATCGTCCCAGGCTTCGCTCTGTTCCCGGTTGGTACCCGCCACGCATATACACAATTGTTTCGGGTAATTCCGGTTGTAGGCGATGCAGTCGTAGTGGGTGTGGCCGCCGATCCAGCAGACGAACTCGCCGCCGGCCTTTTGGAATTCGTCCACGATTTGCTGATACATGGGCGTTTCCTTGGTCCAAGCGGTGTCGCATCTGTCGATACAGGTGAAATTGCTCTCGAAGCGGGTGATGTTCGTCGGAGGATAGTGGTAGGCGATAACCACCGCCAGATTCTTCTCCTTGGCCTCGCCCAGCCGCTCCCGGAGCCACTTCGCCTGAAGGCGCACGGCCCCCGGCTCCCGTTCAACGCTCGGCATGCAGTCCATGACCAGCAGCCGAACGCGTTTTGCCTCGTAGTCCTTATAATAAAACGTCCTGCCCTTTTCGTAATTCACGTTCCAGTGCTCGATGGAAGGCGCGAGGTAGGCATAATAGGATTCCGTCATGGTGAGCAGGTCGTCCCAAATGCCCTGAACTTTCCAATCCTTGTGGTCCCGGAGGACATCATGGTTGCCGATGGCAATCATGACCCGTTCGCTGCCCTTAATCTCGCCCCAGGGTCCGAAACCGCTGGCGTGGGAGGCGGAGACAACGTCGCCGGTGCAGAGGGCGTCGTCGAAATATTTTTCGTATGTATCGTAAAACCGCATGAGCCGGTCAAGCTGGCTCCAGTCGCCGTGAACGTCGGAGAAGTGCAGGAGAGCAAGGGGCTGCGTCTCCCGCCGAAAAGCGTCGTGTCCCGTGTTCCGAGGCTTCATTGCCTGAATGATATAATCCTCAAAGTTCGGGTTGAGCTCAGCTATCGTTTTATCTTTGGCAACCGCGGGGATTGACGCCGCGAGAATGAGAACGGCGATGAGTAACTTCTTCATGGGAAACTCCTTATTCGAATCCGGTTATCGGGGTCTGCGTCCGTCCGCGGCGCCTAACCCGAAACCGAATATGAATCAAAATTCGTTAAGTACCTTCATGTTCCTGTAATCAAACCCGATACAGTTTCTCGACGTCATGAAGGTATCAACGTTGGCGCCGATTCTGATGCGTTTCAGCACGCCTCTGGCGGTGTCGATGACGAGAGCGTCGGCCAGGTCCTCGTTCCGGGTGCCGATTGTTCTGTCAACGGCGTTGCCGCCTCCCTGGAACCGGGTGGCGTTGGAGATGCCGATGCAGAGCTGGTCCGGGCACCGGAGGCTGTAAGTCATATAGTCGCAGTGGGTGTGTCCGCAGAACCAACAGACGAAATCGCCGCCGGCCTTCTTGAACTCGTCAACGGCGTCCATGTAGGCCAGAACCTCTTTGTAGGGACCGTCTATGACTCTGCCCCGCTCCATGAAGTTGCAGTCAATCGTCACCATGGCGTTTTCGGGGCCCCTGTCCTTGTCGGTGAGGGCGAAATGCCGGGCCACGATTACGGAAAGTCCCTTCTTCCGGGCGTCGGTGAGGAGGTTTTTGAACCACTTGAGCTGCTCCTTCTCCGCTTCGCCGTTCACGCCGCTCCGAAGCATACAATCCACCACAATCAGGCGGACCCTGTTTTCCGTGTAGTCCTTGTAGTAGTAGGTTTTGCCCTCTTCGTACTCAACACCCCAACCTTTAATGTGGGGGGCGAAGTAGCGGTTGTAGCAGTCCGCCATGGGCATGGGGTTATCCCAGTCGATGGGGTCCGCGGCGGTGATGCCGTCGTGGTTGCCTATGACCAGCATTATCTTTTCGTGGTGCTCGGTTTTGCCCCAGAAAGAAAAATCACTCTCAAAGTGCCGCTCCACGATATCCCCCACGCAAACGGCGCCGACGAAGTACTTTTCGTTGTCGTTGTAAAACTTCGCCAGACGGGCAAGCTCTCCCTGATCTCCGTGAATATCGGAGAAGTAGAAAAGAGCCATGGGCCGGGGACCGCCGATTTTCGGCTTGAGAGCCGCGGTTATGCGGGACTCGAACTCCGGATTGAGCTGCGCCACGGTCTTTTCTTTGCTTATGGCGGGAGTTATAACCGCCGCAAGAACGGCTATTGTGATGAGAAGTTTTTTCATTTCGGTAACTCCTTCCGAGGGCTTGGCCCGCGCCGTAATTTCGGCCGCCGAAACCCGCCCCCGAAAATCAATACTGACTGATTATCTCTTTCGTTTTGTAATTGAAACAAATTCCGTGTCTCTGCTGCTGGTAGGAGTCGGTATCGGCGCCGATTCTGATGATTTTCACGCACTCGGTGGAGGTGTCCACGATGAAAGCGTTGGCCAGATCCATGCTCTTGGTGCCGTCGACTCTGAAACCGTTGTTGTACTGCTCGCACTGCCGTCTGTTGGCGGCGGCGATACAGACGCAGTACTGATCCGGGAAATCGGGGTTTATGCAGACGTAGTCCCAGTGGTCGTGGCCGCCGATCCAGCTGACGAAGTTGCCGCCGGTTTTCATGAACGAATCCACCGCCGCCTGATATTTGTTCAGCTCATCGTACCAACCGCCCTCGTTTAGACCGATTTCCGTGAAGTTGCAGGCGACCGCCTTGGCGTTCCGCACGGGGAAGTGGCAGGCCACCACAACGTGGAGACCCTTAACCTTGGCGCCGGTAAGGCACTCTTTGAACCACTTCAGCTGGCCGTCCTCAGCCGCGCCGTCCTGACTCTGCCGGAGCATGCAGTCGATGACGATAAGGCGCACCTTCTTGGCGGTGTAATCCTTGAAGTAGTAGGTCTTGCCCTCTTCGTATATCACGTTCCAACCCTTTATGAAGGGCTTCATGTAATAGTCGTAGGATTCCTTCATGGTCATCTGGTTGTCCCAAACGTTCGGTTCCCAATTTTTATGGTCCCGCAGCGTATCGTGGTTACCGATGATGTTCAGAATCTTCTCGTGGCCGGGAGTCTTGCCCCAGTAGGTGAAGTCGCTTTTTTCGTTGGACGCCTCCACCAAATCGCCGGTGCAGATGGCGTCGTCGAAGTACTTCTCGTAGGCTGCGTAGAACTCCGCCAGCCGGGCGAACTCAACCGCGTCGCTGTGGATGTCGGAGAAGTGGAAAAAAGCACAGGGCTTGGGTTCGTGGGTGTAGTGGGCCCAGCCGGGGTAATTCTTGGGCTTCAGAGCCTGAATAATCGTGTCCTCAAACTCCGGATTGAACTCCGCCATGGTCTTGTCGGCGCAGTAGGCGTAGGCCGCCGCCGCGGCGATGAGAGTGATGATGGTGATGAGTTTTTTCATAATTACATCCTTTCGGGGAAGTTGTCGCTTTTCCCTTTTTCCCTAATACTGACTTACGATTTCCATCGTTTCGTAATTGATGACTATTCCGTTTCTCGGGCGCAGGTAGCTGTCCCTGTTTGCGCCCACACGGAGATGTTACCAAGTATTGGTGCTTGTGTCAACGACCACCGCGTCCGCAAGGTCCATGCTTCTAACCCCGTCGCCCCGGGTGATGAAGCCGTAGCCCGCGCACTGGACTCTGTGGGCGGCGCCGCCGCAGCGGACCAGCTGTTTGGGATAGTCCGCGCATTAGCCGAAATTCTCCCAGTGGTGGTGTC
>JAGDDM010000160.1 GCA_017958015.1 Abditibacteriota bacterium
GACGTTGTGAAGGCGGAGCTGGAGGGCGTTGAGCGGATTTACCTCATCGAGCCCCCGGACTATCTGCCCTTCGTGCACATCATGAAGAAATCCTACCTCATTTTGAGCGACTCCGGCGGCGTGCAGGAGGAGGCTCCCTCTCTGGGCGTTCCGGTTCTCGTTATGCGCAAGACCACGGAGCGGCCCGAGGGCGTGGAAGCGGGCGTGGCCAAACTTGTGGGCACGGACCCGGACAACGTCATGCGCTACGTTCAGCTTCTTCTGGACGACAGGGCGGAGTACGACAAGATGTCCCGGGTGGAAAATCCCTACGGCGACGGCAAGGCCTCCGAGCGCATCTGGGCCGCCATAAAAGAGAAATTCGAGGAATAAAATGACCGAGAACCACGAAGACAAGGCCCGTATATATTCCGAAGCGGTATGGGGATTAGTCATGCGGGGAATTCTTTTCGCCGTGATATGCTGGGCGGTGTACAAATGCCGGTCCGTTGTGGGATCGGTGGTGGCCGCTCTGGTTTTGACCTGCTTCCTGCTGCCCGCGGTGAACTTCCTCTGCCGCAAATATATCATGAAGCCCAAACTCCAGCGGATGCTCGCCACGGCGGTTGTGTTCATCGTTTTCCTGGCGGTCCTCGGCTACGGCATCTGGTTCTTCGGCATGGAGTTCTCAAACGCCAGCTCCGAGATGATAGGTTCCGCCGACGACATGCAAACGAAGCTGGAGCGGACCTTTATCCACGCCACACAGCTCTACAATCGTTATATTCCCGTGCAGCTGAAGGATATTTTGAGCAAGGGCGACACCTCCAACGTGACCTCTTGGCTCACCTCAAAGGCGGTTAAGTTCGCCTCCGCCGCCGGTTCCACGGTCCACTTCATAGTTGAGCTCATTCTGATTCCCATCTTGGCGTTCTACTTCATCATCGACTCCAAGAACATAAAGCGGGAGCTCTACGGCTTGGTTCCCCCGGATTCCGTGAAGGCGGTAATGCGCATCGAGCGGGAGACCGGCAACATCATCAACAGCTACCTTGTGGGTCAGCTTATCCTATGCGTCATTTCCGGCGTCCTCACCGCCGTATTCCTCATCGCTTTCAAGATGCCCTACGCCGCGCTGCTGGCGGCCTTCGCGGGTGTCACACGGTTCGTGCCCATGATAGGCCCTGTGCTGTCGGGGATTCCCATCGCCCTCGTGGCGCTCCTCTGTCCCCAGGGCGACTGGAACCTTGTGATATACTCAATCATCTTCGTCACCGTGATGCACTTCACGGAAAGCAAGTTCATCATGCCCAAGCTCATCGGCAGCCGATTGAACATCAACCCGGCAATGATTATCATCTCTCTGCTTGTGGGCGCGGAGCTCTGCGGTTTCGCCGGCATGTTCCTGGCGGTGCCCATCTACGCCGTCCTCCGTGGGCTTCTGCGGGTGTACTACATACTGCCCAAGCGGAAAGCGGATTCCGAATGAAACTCCGGTCCGCCGCGGTTTTCTTCCTCATCTTTCTTTTGTCCGCCGGAGCCTTCTGCGGCGATTTGCGGATTGTCCTCAACTCCGCCTCCCTCACAAGCGTCACCGTTCGGGCAAACGACGAGTTCGCCGTCTTTGTTCCCGGCGTCTTTATCCCCCTCACCGACACCTACAGGTTTACCGTTAAAGGCGGCGGCATAATCGTAAACGGCACGGAGTGCTCCGGCCCCGTAACGGTTCAGCCTCCCACCAAGGAGGATTTCCTGCGCCTCGATCTCTCCAAAGGTCAGGAACATATCTATCGCGGCGCCCTTGAGGTGAGCAAAAACGGAAATCTCCTGCGGGTGGTGAACGTTGTGAACATAGAGGAATACCTGCTGGGAGTGCTTCCCTGCGAGATGTCCACCGGCTATCCCGTTGAGGCTCTGAAGGCTCAGGCGGTGGCGGCCCGGACCTGGTCCGTCGCCAACATGAACCGCCACGGCAAGGAGGGCTGCAACCTCTGCGACGGCACCCACTGTCAGGCCTACAAAGGCGTGAATATCGAGTCGCCGGACACGAGCCTTGCGGTGTGGAGCACCACGGGCAAGGTGCTGCTCCACGGCGGCAAGATAGCCTCGGCCATGTACTGCGCCGACTGCGGCGGCGAGAGTCAGGACTACCGGCTCATATCCCAAACCGCCCCGGAGTATCTGAAGGGCGGCGTGGAGGAACCGGCGGAGGTGCCCCATATTTTGTGGAGCCACAGAGTCGCCCTGTCCGAGGCTTCGGCGAAGCTCATCGCCGCGAAACTCATCGACACTCCCCTTACGGACGTGTCCCTTGCCGAAAAGACAAAGGGGGGCAGAGTGAACGCTCTTTCCCTCATAACCGAAACCGGCATCACCCTCGTTCGGTGCGACAGGTTCCGGACGGCTCTGGGGACGTACAACCTCAAGACGAATCTCTTTACCGTAGCCCTTGAGGGGGATGACCTCGTTTTCACCGGCAAGGGCAGCGGCCACGGCGCCGGCATGGGTCAGATAGGGTGCAAATACCTGGCGGGAAAGATGGGCATGAGCCATGACAAGATACTTCTTTTCTACTATCCGGGAGTGACCTTGGGTCAGCTGGAGCCGTAGTATTTGCAAGAAAAGCCTCTCGCTGTTATAATTTAATTGGGCAAGCCGGGCGGCCGCTCGGTCGTTTTCGATTGAGAGGAAAGTCCGGACACCGCAGGGCAGGGTGGTTGCCAACGGCAACTGTTCGTAAGAATAAGGAAAGTGCCACAGAAAAGAAAACTCCGCGCAAGCGGAAAAGCTGAAACGGTGGTGTAAGAGACCACCGGCTCCGTCGAGAGGCGGAGGCCGGGTAAACCCCACTCGGTGCAAGGCCAATAGGAGAGTGTTGAAGCGGCCCGCTCAGCTCTCGGGTCAAGCCGCTCAAGACGCGCGGCGACGCGCGTTTCAGACAGATGGCCGCCGTGTCGCAAGACATACAGAATCCGGCTTATAGGCTTGCCCAAGTGTTCGCGTTGTGACGCGAGCGGGAACCGGGATATGTGTTCCCTTCGTTTTATTTCAGGTGATTTCTATGCTAAAACCCGAAGATTTTTTCGATTTAACCGATTTCGACTGCGCCGACATATTCGACGGCTGCGAGTTCGTGTGGGACGCTCTCAAAAAGATAAGCGTTTACCTGCTGCATAAAAACATGAGTTTTTCCTCCAAGGAACAGCGCATAAAGGGCGTTGTTATGCGGGGGGCGGTGATTGAGGACGACGACACCGTCCACATCGGCGAGGGCACCGTTGTGGAGCCCGGCGCCTTTATCCGCGGTCCCGTATGGATTGGCAAGAACTGCAAAATCCGCCACGGCGCCTACCTGCGGGAGGACGTTATCGTGGGCGACAACTGCGTTGTGGGTCACGGCTGCGAGCTGAAGAACGTCATCATGCTCCCCACCGCCCAGTGTCCGCACCTTGCCTACGTGGGCGACAGCATTCTGGGCAGACACACCAACCTGGGAGCCGGAACAATCGTCTCCAACCTCCAGCTGTACAGCGAAAAGGACCCGGATACCGGCAAGCGGCCGCCCATAATCCTCACCGCCGATAACGAGATTTACGACACGGATCTGGCCAAGTTCGGCGCCATTGTGGGCGACGGAGCCCAGACCGGTTGCAACACCACTCTGAACCCGGGCTGCCTCATGGGCAAAAACACGGTTGTCTATCCCAACGTGTCCCTGCCCAAGGGCTACTACCCGGAGGGCAAGGTCATCAAACACAAGACCGTCCTCGACATCGTGGACAAGCACGACATCGAAAAAGACAGCGAAGAAGATTGAGACTCTCGGATATTTTCAAAGATTACAAAAAAATAGGAATAGCCGTGTCCGGCGGCGCCGATTCAGCCTATCTGCTATCGGAGGCCTCCCGTTCGGACGCGGCTGTTTTCGCGTATGTGATACGCTCCGTGTTCCAGCCGGAGCGGGAGATAGGGCGGGCCGTGAGAGTCGCCGAAAAATGCGGCGTGCCCCTGAGGATTATCGATTACGACGTGCTGTCGATCTCCGGAATAAGCGAAAACCGCTGTTATCGCTGCAAACAGGGACTTTTGGGGCTGATCACGGCCTGCGCCTCAAATGACGGTTGCGAGGTCGTTTTCGACGGCACCAACGCTTCCGACGACGCGGGCGACAGACCGGGCATGAAGGCTCTCGCGGAAGCCGGCGTCCGCTCACCTCTGCGGGAGTGCGGCATTACCAAGGATTATATCCGCGCCCACGTCGACCCGGAGTTCAACGTTCCCTCCTATTCCTGCCTGGCCACCCGTATTCGGGGGGAGATTACCCTTGAGAAGATTCGGAAGGTGGACGAGGCGGAGACGTATCTGGAGAGTATGGGCTTTGAGGATTTTCGGGCCCGGTTCGACGGGACCACGGCCTCTTTGGAGCTGACGGCAAGAGACAGGCCGCGGTTCGATACGGTTCGGGCGCGTCTGGAGACGATTTTCGACGAAGTGATTCTTTCGGAGGTTATCCGTGGACATTAGAGAGATATTGGAAGGGGTCAAAAGCGGCGCCCTCACCGTGGAGGAAGCGGAGGCGGCGCTGAAAACGGCTCCTTTCGCCGATTTGGGCTACGCCAAGGTGGACACCCACCGCCGAATCCGCCAGGGAGCGGCGGAGGTGGTCTACGGCGCCGGAAAAACCGCCGAGCAAATAAGCGGCATAGTGAAAACCCTCGCGGAATCCGGGGCGGAGTCGGTTCTCGTCACCCGCCTGGACCGGGACAAGGCGTCCTCCGTTGAGGGGCTGAAGTATAATCCGGAGTCGAAAACCGCCGTCTTCGGCAAAGTGCCGGAGATACGTTCCGTGGGGGAGATTTTAATCGTCACCGCCGGGACAAGCGACATTCCCGTGGCGGAGGAAGCGGCGGCGACATGCGCTTTCTACGGTTGCGAGCCGAAGCGGATATACGACGCCGGAGTGGCGGGAATTCACCGCTTGCTGGTCCACAAGGATGAAATAGCCGCCGCCAAGGTTATAATCGCCGTGGCCGGCATGGAGGGCGCTCTCGCCAGCGTCCTGGGGGGCATGGCGGACTGTCCCGTGATAGCCGTCCCCACAAGCGTGGGCTACGGCGCGTCCTTCGGTGGGCTGACGGCTCTCCTTGCCATGATGAACTCCTGTTCCGCCGGTGTTTCGGTTGTGAACATCGACAACGGTTTCGGCGCGGGCTTTCTGGCCTGCCGAATATTGAGGAAATAACATGAAAGTTTTGTATTTGGACTGCGGCATGGGCGCCGCCGGGGATATGCTGACGGCGGCTTTAAGCGAGCTTCTGCCGGACAGGGATTCTTTTGTCGATAAGATGAACTCCCTGGGCATTCACGGCGTTGAGTTTGCCCTGGAAAAATCCGTTAAAATGGGCATAACCGGCACCCACGCCGTTGTTACGGTTCACGGCCATGAAGAACATGAGCATCATCATCACCACCATCACCACTCGACCCCGGAGGACATCGCCCATCGAATAGGGCATATGGACCTGCCGGAGGATGTGAAGGCCGACGTGAAAGCCGTCTACGACCTCATCGCCGAGGCGGAGAGCGCGGCCCACGGCGTGCCGGTGTCGGAGATTCACTTCCACGAGGTGGGCACCGCTGACGCCCTTGCGGATATCGCCGCTGTGTGTCTGCTGATGAAAGAAATCGCTCCGGACAAGGTCGTGGCGTCCCCGATTCACGTGGGCAGCGGCACCGTCAAATGCGCCCACGGCGTTCTGCCGGTCCCCGCTCCGGCCACGGCTTATATTCTGAAAGGCGTTCCCGCTTACGGCGGCGGTATCGACGGTGAGCTCTGCACTCCCACCGGCGCCGCTCTCATCAAACACTTCGCCCACAGCTTCGGCTCCATGCCCCTCATGCGGGCGGAGAAGATAGGCTACGGCATGGGAACAAAGGACTTCGAGCGGGTGAACTGCCTTCGGGCCGTGCTGGGAACCGCGGAGGACATGGCGGAGACGGTGACGGAGATTCGCTGCAACATCGACGACATGACCGGTGAGGAAACGGGCTTTGCCTGCGAGATTCTCATGGAGGCCGGCGCCAGGGACGTGTTCACCACTCCGATTATCATGAAAAAATCCCGTCCCGGCGTGTTGCTGACGGTGATATGCGAAACCGCCGACGCGCCGAAGTTCGCGGAGCTTATATTCAAGCACACCACCACCTTGGGCCTGCGGGAGAGCGTTGTGAGCCGCCGGTGTCTGCGGCGCGAGATCGAAGAGGGGAGCGTCCGGGTTAAGAAGGGCGCCGCCAGAGACAAGTTCGAGTACGAGGATTTGGCGAAGTTCGCCAGGGAGAAAAACATTTCCCTGTTCGAGGCCCGGAGAATGCTTGAGAAATGATAGCGGTAATCGAGATAGGCAGCAACACCGTCAAGTTTTTGGTGACCGAGGGCGGCGCCACGGTGACGGAAATGTTTGTGCCCCTGCGCCTTTCCGCGGGCCTTGCCGACACCGGGCGCATATCCCCCGAGGTGTTCTCTCGGAGCCTTGAGGGAATAAAGCGGTTAGTTGACGAAGCGAGGCGATTGGGGGCGGACAAGGTTGTCTGTGTGGCGACCGCCGTTTTGCGGCAGGCGGACAACGCGGCGGAGTTCATGGCCGCCGTGAAAGAGGAATGCGGACCGGAGATTCGTATTTTGAGCGGCGAGGAGGAGGGTCGGGTCAGCTTCGCGGCGTCGGCGGCGGACTTCGGAGAGAATATACTCGTCTGCGACATCGGCGGCGCCAGCACGGAACTTGTGACCGCGTCGGAGGCGGTGAGTCTGCCTCTGGGCGTGGTTAAGGTCACGGAGATGTTCAAAGACCCGGAGGAGGCCTACGACCGCGTTTTCTCCCTTATGCCCCGCGGCTTCACCGGCTCCGAATTCGTGGCGGTGGGGGGCACCGCCGTGTCCTTCGCCAAACTCATACGGCCCAAAGAAAACCCCCACGGGATGAGAATTACCCGAGGGGTGCTTGAGGATATGTTTAACGTTCTTTCCGCCGCCGGCATAGAGCAGCGCCGGGAGATGATGCCCTTCGACCCCCACCGGGCGGACGTCATCGCCGCCGGAGGAATCATCCTCCGTGCCGCCCTGGACGCCTTCGACTTTTCGGAGTTTTATGTGTCCACCAAGGGAGTGCGGCACGGCGTGGCTTGCGGTTTGCAAAATAGGTAAAAGGAAAAGACAATGAGTTCAATTTCTGTTGAGAATGCTCTTAAAAAATATGATAGACGATTATACGGGTTGAAGCTCGAAAAAGAAACAGCGAGTGAGTTTCTCGATAATCTGAACCGATATATAAGCAAAACATCATCAGCGATTGCCGCCGGTGAATCAGAAGAGCATCTGAAAAACATTACAAACGATTTCATCAAACGGAACTTTTACCATGAATCGATTTATGAAATTAATACCGATAAGCGCATAGACGGTGTTATAAAAGTCGACAGCGATATTAAGGTTTTGATTGAAACAAAGAATCCGAGAAACAGGTTCGAGATGGTATCCTCGGAGAATGTCAACGTAAAGGCTTTGCATGAGATAATCTTTTACTATTTGTCGGTAACCAGAGATGTAAGCGGAAACGCCGTAAAAAGACTTCCCGATGTTGAAATCCGCAGGGTGATTATTACCGATACAATAAAATGGGCTGTAATCGACGCGAACGAAATCGAAAAACTGGTTGACGGCTATTTGGAAAAGCATTTCCATAAATATCAAAACAA
>JAGDDM010000161.1 GCA_017958015.1 Abditibacteriota bacterium
AGGCGGCAAATATCAACAGAAAAGGAATCAGCCGTTTCATCACAGTTTCTTATACTCGTAGAGCGCCACGGAGCGGGGTTCGTCCAATGTAACGACGAACTCTTCGCAGAGGTCCGCGCCCTTGGCGGTGAAGCTCTTGCCGGTGAGCAGCTCCGTCACCTCATACTCCGCGTCCTCCTCAAGGGCCCGCAATTTAACGGTAATCGAGCTCTCCTCCGCCTCGGGTCGTCTGAACAGCTCCGCGATGCCCTTGCCCTTGTCGGGGAGGTTGAACTCGTAGCCTATCCACACGTTCTCCGCGGAGGAATACTCCGTCAGCGGGTAGTAGTCGCCGAAGAAGGCGGGGCCAAGGTGGTTTCTGAAAATATCGAAGCAGCGGCGGACGCTTTCGTAGTCGATGTCCGTCCGGCGCACGTCAACCAGAACGTTGAGACTGGGAGCGGCGTTGCCGAAGAACTTGTAGGGGTCGGCGTAGACTTTGCCGTCGGCGGCGGGCTTGTCGGCGATAACTTGGGTGCCGGTGCCGCTCATGGGAATCCACAGGGAGATGCCGTAAGTGCAGCTCTGGGTGCCGGTGATGTTGTAGCAGTAGTCCGTGCGCCACATGGGAATGCTCCGGCGCATGAACTCAAGCTCGTTCCGTCTGCCGCCGCTGGCGCAGCTGTCGCAGAAGATACCCGGGAACGACGCCATGACGGTGTCCCAGAAATCCAGAACGCCCACGCAGTGTTTCTGCTCCTTCATGCCCGCTCTGCCCGGCTCGTCGTTTTTGAGCCAAGAAGAGAGGGGGTCGATGTTGAAGTCCTGGCGGTAGAGGTCGATGCCCTCATCCTTAATCAACTTCACGAAACGCTCCTTCGCCCAAGCCAGACACTCCGGATTGGCCAGGTCCAAGAGGCCGTCGTTCACCCAGTCCGGGTGTTCGGTCATGAGCCAAGAGTTGACGCCGCCGATACGCTCCGGCTCAAACCAAACCATGGTCTTGATGCCCTTTGTCTTGGCGAAATCGCTTATCTCCCGAAGGCCATTGGGGAAGCGGTCTCTGTCCACTTCCCAGGTGCCGGTGTTCACCCAATCAAAGGGGTTTCGGTTCTCGGGATCGGGACTGCAGGGATACCAGCCCGCGTCCATCCACCAATAGTCCGGATTGATTCCCGTCTCCGCGTATTTGTCGATGAAAAACTTCTGAATATCCGTGTCCGCAAACACCATCTCACCGAAGAAGATGGAGCTGCAGCCCTCCACAATGACTCTGTCGAAGGGCTTGCCGTCGGGCTGAGGCAGGTTGTGGGCGAACATCCACTTGCGCCAGATGTTCTGGGCCCGGTACCAATCCTCCCCGCGCCAATACTGCATAACGGTCATGGTGGAGCGAATCTCCTCGCCGGGGAGCAGGTAGGAGTTCAGATATTCCTGCCCGATCTTCACGGACATATTCTCTTTGCCGCACTTCCAGTCGCCGGTCCACTGTCCCGGCCAACCCACGGCGATGATGACGCCCTCCGCGGGAGCGGTCTCCAAATTGAAGTAGGAAAAGTCGGAGTTGGTGGGTCTGCCGCCGGCCGCGCCGATTTTCCGGGTGGCGCCGGGCTTCATTATGTCGGTAATGGGCATGTAGTCGTCGGCGGTGCAGGGAGATCCCAGGGCTCTGTGGAGCACGAAGTCGCCGCCTCCGCCCTCGAAGAAGGCGTCCAGGCCCTTAAACTCGCTTATTGTGCCGCTGTTCTCATCGGAAATGTTTTTGATGTACACAACCCACTCCATGGTGGGGAAATCGTTGTACTTAACGGACTCGCAGCGAACCTGAAGCACGCCGTCGGGGTCCGTGAAGGTCTGCACCTTCTTTGTCCGGTTCCCGTCGAGCTTTACGCTGTACTCGTCGTAGTCGTAGTCAACGAGGAACCTGCGGGAGCTTTTTCCGTTGTATGTAAACGAAAAAGGCGCGCCGGCGGCGGCGGAGAAATATCCGTCGTACCGCTTGGCGGCCAGTTTCATTTCACGGTCGCTCACCTTGGCGGGAGCGGCTTTGGGAGCGGAGAAGGCGGCGAGTGTCGCGTAGGTGAGTTTGAAGTTTCTGCCCACGGTTTCGCGGTCGGCAACCTCAACACCCTTTTCGCCGCCGTCGACGTAGTCCTTGGCGGTGACTTTCAGGTCGACTTTGCCCGGGGTTGGGAGAGGAAGAGAGTACTTGCCGCCGTCGTCGGTGACGGCGGAGAACTTGCCGGCGGACACAACTGCGCCCTCAAGGGGTTGGCCGGAAGTGTCGCTCACTAAACCGGTA
>JAGDDM010000162.1 GCA_017958015.1 Abditibacteriota bacterium
ATCATCGGCGTAAGAGACTAAAAAAGTAAGCGTCGGAGTTAATTTCCGACGCTTATTAAGTATTAGCCCTTTGTGATTTTTCTCATTTCCTCGATGATTCGGGCTTTCTCCTCCGGGGTTTCGACCTGCCGCAGGAGTTTTCCGAGGCGGTCGAGTTTGTCGTTGTCCGCGTCCGCCTCCGCCTTGTCCTCGGTGAACTTCGCGTCGCCGAGGTCGGCGCCCTCAACATCCTCGTCGGGAGCGAGACCGGTCAACATATGCAGATAACGCTGAGCGTTGTCCATGGCAATATTGAAGTCATCCAATTTTGCCTTGAACTCGTTTGCGAGATCTACTACACCTTCGTCAGACCTACTATAATCAGCCAGTTTCTCTTCTGCTTCGCATACTCCCTCATGGGCGGCATATTGCTTTTCGAGCAAATCCATATACTTATAAATTGTATCTCTTCCGCAAATGAGAATCTTGCCGTTTTCGTCCCGAACATCCTCATATTCCGCCACACGCTTCTTGAGTTCCTCCACGGAACAGCCGATGTTATTGGCCCAAATTTTATAGGCAATTTCAAGTTTTTCGTAATCCGGTTTCGGAAAAGGCTCCAACCCTGTCAGAAAGGATTTTTTCTTAGATTTAATGGTCTCCGCTTCCTCTTTCAGTTCCGCGATTTTCTCCCTGTCCTTGCGGAGATTGTAGATAAAAACGAAAATCGCGAGGCATATAACTATAACGACAAAGGGCATATTATCTCCTCATAGCCAAGGATATTACTCCCAAAACAAGAGCGAACAGCACGAAGGCAATCGCCAAATCCCGCTTCTCCGCGGGTTTAAGCCTAAACTCGCCGAAGTTGGCGCAGACGACGGCCACGGAAAGAACCACCAGCGCCGGGATTTTTACGGTCCAAAATATCATCAGCGACAGCATGGCCAGAGTCATGAACACGGACACGAATATGTAGTTTCGGCGCATGTTGAGGCCGAACTTGGCGACGCAGGCCGCCACAAGTCCGGTAAAGAGGCTGTCCCCCACTCCGATGATGGCAAGGGGGTAGAGTCCTTTCATTCCCGCCACCGGCAGCGACGCGCTTGTGGCCGTTGCCGCCTGGGGAATCTTTTCCAAGGCCTGGCCCACGGGTCCCGCGAACACGGTCCACACGTCGGTGCAGGCCGCCACCAAAACAACCGCCAACAAAAGCCCCTTGTCCTTCACGATCCCCGACACAAAGCAGCCCAGCGACGCGGCGGCGAGAATCTGGAACAGATTAATGGGTATCCGCAAGGGTCCGGAATAGAAAGTCGTGACCCGGGACACCTCCCTAAAAGCGGGTACTCCGCCGTGGATGAGAGCGGCGGCGATGAAGAACATGGCGGCGACTCCCAGGGCAAAGAGCGCTGCCAGCCCGGCGTATTTCAACGGTTTCAGCCGTAAATCCGCGTAGGAAAATATGACGGCGAACACAAGCATCATAACAACGATTGTGCTGAAGCCCTGGAGAGTGAACCACATCCATATTTGATGCCGGTTGAAGGGCAGCCGCAGGAAAAACAGCACCGCCAGCACCGCGATGTAACCAAGGGCGCAGAGAGAAAAAGTTTTAAGTCGTTGAGTCATACCGCACCTATTGCAATTAAAAGGAAAATATCTTAAAATAATTATACCTAAAACACAAAGGAGTTTCAAATGCCGATTGTAAAAAGTTCGATAGACGTAAACGCCCCTCTGGATGTTCTCTACAACACCGCCAAGGACATCGAGGCTTTCCCGGAGTTCATGAGCGACGTTAAGAGCGTTGAGATTCTGGAGCGGAAGCCCGACGGCACCGTTTCCTCATGGGTGGGCATCGTGAAAGAGTTCGCCACCACCATCAAGTGGGTCGAGGACGACACCTGGGACGACGAGGCCAAGACATGCGTGTTCAAGCTGGTTAAGGGCGACTACTCCAAATACAGCGGAGTATGGACCTTCACCGACCTGGGCGGCGGCAAGAGCCGGTTCGAGTCGGAGATTGAGGTTGAGTACGACGTGCCCATGATCGGCGCCCTCATCAAGGGCCTCATCGCCAAAAAGATGAAAGAAAACGTTGACGGCATGCTGAAGGCAATCAAAGAGAAGATAGAGCAGTGATTAACGTAATCGGCGGCGGACTGGCGGGCTGCGAAGCCGCTTGGCAAATCGCCGAAGCCGGCTGTGAGGTGACGCTCCGCGAAATGCGCCCCACCGTCTCCACCGCCGCCCACAGAACCGACAAGCTGTCGGAACTTGTTTGCTCCACTTCGCTGAAGTCCGACGACGTGGGCACCGCCCACGGCATACTGAAGCGGGAAATGCGGACTCTGGGTTCGCTTCTGCTCCGCTGCGCCGACGAGGTTCGGGTCCCCGGCGGCGGCGCCCTCTGCGTTGACCCGGAGCGGTTCTCCTCTCTCGTCACGGAGCGGACGGAATCTCACCCCAACATAACCGTTGTTCGGGAGGAAGTGAAAACAATTCCCGAGGGCATAACCGTCATCGCCACGGGTCCCCTGACATCGCCCTCAATGGCGGAGGAAGCGGCTCGGCTCACCGGCGCGGAGCGGCTGCGGTTCTTCGACGCCATAGCCCCCACGGTCTATCTCGATTCGATCGATTTCAACAAGGTGTTCCGCCAGTCCCGCTACGACAAGGGTGAGGACGACTACATCAACGCCCCCATGACAGCGGAGGAATACAACGATTTCATCGACAACCTGCTCACGGCGGAGATAGCGGATTTGCACCTTGAGGAGGAGAAAGCGGTGTACTTCGAGGGCTGTATGCCCATCGAGGTCATGGC
>JAGDDM010000163.1 GCA_017958015.1 Abditibacteriota bacterium
CGATATAAAGGAGAATTAAAGTGGCAAAGAAAAATCTTCACGTAATATCTCACACCCACTGGGACAGGGAGTGGTATCTCACCTTCCAGCAGTTCAGAATGCGCCTTGTGGACCTTGTGGACAATCTTCTCGATGCCCTGGACAACAATCCGGACTTCAAATATTTCAACTTCGACGGTCAGACAATCGTCCTCGAGGACTACCTGGAAATCCACCCGGAGAAAGAGACGAAGCTGGCCGAGTATATCAAAGCGGGCCGGATTCTCGTGGGTCCCTGGTACCAGCTGAACGACGAGTATCTCGTCAGCGGCGAATCCACCGTCCGCAGTCTTCTCGTCGGCCACAGAATCGCCGCCAAATACGGCAAACCCATGAAGCTGGGCTATCTGCCGGACCAGTTCGGCAACATCTCCCAGATGCCCCAGATATTCAACGGTTTCGGCATCGACAACGCGATTTTCGGCCGGGGTCTGCAGGTTCGGGACGGCGAGGAGCGCATCGACGACCGCTGCATGGAGTTCTACTGGGAATCCCCCGACGGTAGCAAGGTCATAACTTCCCTCATGGCTTTCTGGTACAACAACGCCATGCGCCTTCCCTTCGATACCGACGAGGCGGTGGCCTTCACAAAAGAGATGAAGGCGAAGATGGAAGAGCTTTCCGCCGTGGATCCCCTGCTCTTTATGAACGGCGTGGACCACATGGAAGCCCAGCCCAACGTGGGTGAAATCATCGGCAGAGCCAACAAGAAACTCAAGGATTGCAAGTTGGTCCACTCCACCCTCACCGCCTACATGGACGAGGTTAAGAAGTACGTAAACGACAACAACGTGCCCCTGAAGACAATCAAAGGCGAGCTTCGCGAGGACAGGTGGTCCTCCTGCCTGGCCGGCACCCTCTCCTCCCGCATCTATCTCAAGCAGTCCAACGCGAAGAGCCAGACGGATCTGGAGAACCGGGTGGAGCCCCTGAACACATACGCCTATATGCTGGGTGAGAAGTACCCCGGCGAGTATATCGACTACGTGTGGAAGCTGCTCATGCACAACCATCCCCACGACTCCTCCTGCGGCTGCTCCATCGACGCCGTCCACCGGAACATGGTTGACCGCTTCGAGCAGGTTGAGCAGGTCGACGAGGAGCTTATCGCCCGGGCGCAGGCGGCCATCGTTCCCCACATCAAGGTCGACGACGAGGCGGTGGTGGTGTTCAACAACCTGGGCCACGCCGTCACCGACAAGGTGGTCGCGGTTATCGACTTCTCTCTGGGCGACAGCGACCGCATGGACCCCAAAGAGGACAAGTCCAAGGACGTAACGCGCATAGCTCTGAAGGACTCGAAGGGCAAGGACGTTCCGGTGGTGGTGCTTTCAAGCGAGAAGATAGGCAAGCAGATTCTCCACGGCCACCGGCTGCCGGAGGTGATGATTGTCCGCCGCATGAAGATTGCTTTTGTGGCGGAAAACGTGCCCTCCTGCGGTTACGGAACCTTTACAATCGTAAAGAATCCCCCCATTCAGCCCCCCTGCCGCTCCCTGGTTGAGGACAGCTACACCGGCAAGACGATAAGCAACGGCATCGTGAGCCTTGAGTACACCGCCGACGGCTTGGTTTTGGAACGTCTGGGCAAAAACGGCGACGCGGAGTACGGCGCCTTCGGCGTGGGCATGTTCGAGGACGTGGGCGACGTGGGTGACGAATATCTCCACAAAGAAGCCCTTTCCGACAGGCGGATTATCGACCTGAAGAACCCCAACGTGAGCATAATCGACCACTCGCCGGTGTTCGCCACCATGAGAGTTGAGGGTGTTCTGCGGGTGCCGGAGAGCGCGGTGAAGAACAATACCGCCCGCTCCGAAAAGCTCGTTGATTTACCGGTGGTGTCCGAGTACACAATTTGGAACGGTGTTCCGAGAGTGGACGTTAAGACCACCATCGAAAACAAGGCCACGGACCACCGGATTCGGGTTCTCTTCCCCACGGAGATTGACACGGATACCGTGTTCTGCGACGGTCAGTTCGACGTTATCGAGCGCCCCATTTCCGGCGAGCCGTTGTGGAAAGAGGCGTCCACGTTCTATCCCCAGCAGAAGTGGATCGACCTTTCCGACGGCGACAACGGTTTCTGCGTCATAAACAAGGGTCTGCCGGAGTTTGAGGTCTACGACGACGAGTCGAGAACCGCCGCGGTGACGCTGCTGCGGTGCGTGGGACTCATCAGCGGCGGCGCGGAGGCTCCCGGCGCCCAGATGACCCCCGAAGCCCAGTGCATCGGCACATACACATTCGAGTACGCCATGTATCCCCACGCCGGCTCTTGGAACGGGGACAGGGTTTGGGAACAGGCCAACGCTTTCAACGCGGAGCTCATGCCCTTCAAGGTGGGGGGCAACTCCCGGGGCGAGGACAAGGGCTACGGCGGCGAGGACGTGGCGGCCCGGAAGATCGTCAAAAAGACCCTTCCCCAAGACTATTCTTTCCTCACGATTACCGGCAAGGTTATTTTGAGCGCCCTGAAGAAGGCGGAGGATGACGACAAAGTCGTTGTTCGGCTTTACAATCCCGCCGGACGGAAGCAGAGCGGCGTCAAGGTTGCCCTTGCCGGCGCAAAGAAGGCGGTGCTTCTCAATCTGAACGAGGAAGTCGCGGGAAAGGTTGATTTCAAAGGCGGCGTTGCCACGATTGACGTGCCCGCCAAGAAGATTATCACCCTGGGCTTTGAGATTAAGAGGTAAAAAATGAACAATTCCGAAATCGAGAGAATCTCCGAAGAGACAATCGACAAATACCGCAAATACGTGAATCCGGGTATGGCGGCCATTTTGGGCTTCAGCGGCTTCGCCGTGCCGGAGGACAGCGCGGAGGGCTGCTACATCACCGACATTTCAGGTCGGAAGTTCCTTGACTGCGTGGGCGGCTACGGCGCTTTCAGTCTGGGTCACAGAAATCCGGACGTGGTGGCAGCCGTGAAGGCCCAGCTGGACAAAGAGGCCCTGAAGAGCCACTTCTTCATGTCCACGGAGCTGGCGGACGCCTGCGAAGCCTTGGCTTCCGTGCTTCCCGGGGACATTTGCTACTCGTTCCTCTGCAATTCCGGCACCGAGGCGGTGGAAGGCGCTCTGAAATGCGCCAGAATCCACACCGGCAGAAGCGAGTACGTGGGCGCAATCAACGGTTTCCACGGCAAGAGTTACGGCTCCCTGTCCGTCTCCGGCAGAGAGGTTTACAAAGCGCCCTTCAACCCCCTGCTTGAGTCCACCAAGCACGTGCCCTTCGGCGACGCGGCGGCCATGGAAGCGGCGGTGAGCGAGAATACCGCCGCCGTTATCCTTGAGCTCGTTCAGGGCGAGGCCGGCGTCAACGTCGCCGACGGCGACTACTTCCGCAAGGTTCGGGAGATTTGCGACAAAAAAGGCGCCCTCCTCATATTCGACGAGGTGCGCACCGCCTTCGGGCGGACCGGAAAGATGTTCGCCTCCGAGCACTACGGCGTTCAGCCGGACATCGTCACCATGGCGAAAGCTCTGGGCGGCGGCGTTATGCCCGTGGGCGCTTTCTCCGCGGGCCCGGAGATTTGGAACTCCATGTTCGGCAGGAACCCCTATCTCCACTCCACCACCTTCGGCGGAAACCCCCTTGCCTGCGCCGCGGTCATAGCCGCCATCGAGACCACCAAAAAACTGGGAGTGGTCGAGCGGAGCGCCAAGCTGGGCAAAACCCTTCTGGAGAACCTGAAAGGTCTGCAAGACAAGTACCCGCAAGTCATAAAGGACGTTCGGGGACTGGGTCTTTTGGCCGGCGTGGAGTTTGTCCACGAGGACTACGCTTCCATGACAATCGCCTGCTGCGGAAAGCGGGATCTCTTGGTGGCCTACAGTCTCAACAATCCCAAAGTCATCCGCGTTGAGCCGCCGCTCATCATCGAGGAGAGCGAGCTTGATACCGCCGTGAAGATTATATACGAAGCGGTGGGAGAAGCGGTGGAGATGCTGGGTCTGCCGGAATAACAAAAAAATAACCGCGAAAAATAAAGCCTCCCGAAAGGGAGGCTTTTCGTTATCTGATTTTTCCCGTAATGGGTACCTTTATCCTATCGTGTCCGGCGACTACCGTTATCGATTCGGAGAATCGGGTGCCTTTTGTCTTGCCGGCGGTGTCGATGTAGACGTTGAAGGTGACGCTTTGCCGGGCCTTGACGCCCAAGGGGCAGTTGGCGGCCACGCAGGCGCAGGAGGGCTGAACCGTGAGCCGTCTGTCCTCCCGGGATTTGTTCTTTACCTTAATCCGTTTCTCTATCACCTCGCCGGGTTTCGCCTTGAAAGAGATTTTCTTGGGCGACAGGGAG
>JAGDDM010000164.1 GCA_017958015.1 Abditibacteriota bacterium
CTTGATTTATTTCTACGGTGTGGAAACCGGTATCGCCGGTAAAGAGCACATCGTGGCTTTCAACATTCCCAAGGACTACAAGTCCGACGCCTACGATCACTGGCTGACGGAAGATCCCGGTCAGGGAAACGCGGTTTACTACCGGGACAGATTCAAACTGCTGGCTTCCGACGGCGGCTTTATCCTCTATCCCCATCCCCACTACGGCTATGCCAGAGAGCAGGTTCAGTGGAGCGTGGACAACGGCCTGATTAAGGGTATCGAGGTTATGAACGGCTCAAGTGACACTCCGGAGAACGAACCCTGGGGCGCCACAAAGGGCGAAGTGGGATGGAGATGGTACGGCGCTTTCGATTACGCTCTCAAAAACAACATCGGCATCTTTGCCAACACCGACGCCCACGGCGAACGGGGAGACACATTCACCTTGGTTCTTGCCGAAGAGCGCTCCGCCGAGGCGGTTGTTAAGGCCTGCAACGAGCTCCGCACCGTGGCTTATTTCGACAATATGCTCTGGGGCAGAGAAAGAGACATTGACGATATTATTTCCACGAGCGTCGAGGTTTCGAAAACCAAGATAGCGAAGAATCTCGAGATGGTGCGCTTTGCCAACAAGTCGCCCATGACAATGAAGATAAACGTTCTCGATAGGGATATCGAGGTTCCGCCTTACAACAACGTTCTCGTAAGAAACGAAACCGGCAAGAAACATTTCGAAATCACCTTCAAAAACGTTTGGATTTCGGAAAGCGCCAAGTTCGTCAAGAAATATTGACGCCGCGGGCAGCGTGTGTTAATATTAAATCGTAATTTTAACGAAAGGGGAGTTTATATGAAACTCAATAAAATCCTTGTTGCCGCGGTAGCGGTGGTTGCTCTCACGAGCGCCTGCTTTGCCCAGACAATGTCCCACGGCAAAAACTTCTACAATCCCAAACCCATAAACCGGTTCCCCAACACCAAGTCCGGCAGACTGGTTCTGGTTGGCGACTTCCACACCCACACCGAGTGGGGTCACGGCGGCCTCAGCGTCGAGGACAGAATTGCGGACGCCTACAACTGGGGTATGGATATTCTCGCCATAACCGAGCACGGCAACATTCAGGGCGCCGTTGCCAACACCCCCGCGGACAGTAAGTGGCTGCCCAAGGACGCCAAGCATTACACCCCCATGATCAACGATGACGGTATTGTGATGCCCCGCCAGCCCATGGATTTGCACAAAATCGCAATTCCGCTTGCCAAGAAGTACGGCATCATCTACTTCCCGGGCGTTGAGACCGGTATCGCCGGTAAAGAGCACATCGTGGCTTTCAACATTCCCAAGGACTACAAGTCCGACGCCTACGACCACTGGCTGGCGGAAGATCCCGGTCAGGGCGAGGCCGTTTACTATCGCGACAGATTCAAAGAACTCTGCTCCGACGGCGGCTTCATGATTTACGTTCACCCGCACTACGGCTACGCCAGAGAGCACGTGCAGTGGGGCGTTGACAACAACTACATCAGAGGCGTTGAGGTCCACAACGGTTCCACCTCCGGTCAGGAAAACGAGGAGTGGGGCGCCACCAACGGTGAAGTGGGCTGGAGATGGTACGGTTCTTTCGACTACGCTTTGAAGCACAACATCGGCATCTACGCCAATACCGACGCTCACGGCGACAAGGGACCCACTTTCACACTGGTTCTCGCCAAGGAGCGCACCCACGAGTCCGTTATGGAAGCCTGCAATGAGCTCCGCACCGTGGGCTACTTCGACAATATGCTCTGGGGCAGAGAGAGAGACGTTGACGACATCATCTCCGCCTGCGTGGACGTGGAGAAGATTAAGCTTGATTCCAACCTCACCATGGTCAGAATCGGCAACAAGTCCCCCATGGAAATGAGCGTAAGCGTCCTCGACAGAGACATCGTCATTCCGCCTTACAACAACGTTCTCGTCAGAAACGAAACCGGCAGAAAGAACGTGACGGTCACATTCAAGAACGTTTGGACTTCGGAAAAGACAAGACTCATCAAGAGATATTAAAGACAAAAAGGGAGCCGCGGAAAGCGGCTCCTTTCTTTTCGGGGGATAGGGAACAACCCGCCGATTCCGGCTTCCCAATCCCTCGCGGGCAATCGGGAGCAAATTTTTCGCTCCTTTTCTTTTTTGCCGAAAAATACTCTTGACAGTGGTACGTGAATGCATATATAATTTATGTAGTAGAATTCGGAAAACGGATGAAACGTAATGAATAATATATGGCCATTCCTGTGGCAGCTTATAAAATTGGGTATCGGCGCCGTGGCGGTTCTTCTCTTTATGATGACCGCGGTCCTTTACATTGTCCTCAAGCTGCGGTGGGTTATCGGTAAAATACAGTCCCGCATCGGTCCCAACAGAACCGGCGGGAACGGCTGGGCTCAGACAATCGCCGACGCTCTCAAGTTGTTCCAGAAAGAGGACATTATTCCCAAGGGCGCCGACAGGTGGCTCTTCACCGTGGCTCCGGCCATGGTTTTCGTGCCGGTGTACCTCGTCTACGCCGTTATCCCCTTCGGCGACGGTCTCACCGCGTCGAAGATGAACGTTGGCGTGGTGTATCTGGGCGCCGTGTCCTGCATGGCGGTGATAGGCATCGTCATAGGCGGCTGGGCCTCAAACAACCGCTGGTCGCTTTTGGGCGCTTTCCGGGCCGCTTCCCAGCTTATCGCCTACGAAATCCCGGTGGCGCTGGCTCTCTGCGTGCCGGTTATGATTGCCGGAAGTCTTGACCTCACGGAGATAGTGGGGCTGCAGGGCGGCGGCATACAAAACTGGATTATATTCAAGGCCTGGCCCATGATTCCCCTGGCTTTCCTCATGCTCTTTATAGCGGAGCTGGCGGAGATCAACGTGGCGCCCTTCGATATCACCGAGGCGGAAAGCGAGCTGGTTGCCGGTTTCAACACCGAGTATTCCGGCATGAAATTCGCGCTCTTCTTCCTGGCTGAGTTCGCCGAGTCCTTCACCTTGGCGGCCATTCTCGTGACCCTCTTCTTCGGCGGTCCGAGCGCGCCTCTGCCGATTCTGGGGGACACCCTCACCGGCGCCTGGGGCTCGATTGTGTCCCTGCTTTGGTTCATATTCAAGAGCTGGCTTCTGGTTCTCGTTATTCTGTGGATTCGCTCCACGCTTCCCCGGGTCCGCATGGACAAGCTCATGAACCTCTGCTGGAAGTGTCTTATTCCCACGGGCCTTGCCAACATCATGCTGACGGCTCTCTACATCGTCTTTTGGGTGAACAAATGAGCGGATTCGGAAACTGGTTTACGAGTATTGCCAAGGGTCTCAAGCTGACCATGCGCTATTGGTCGCCTCTGGAGAAGCCGGTGACGGAGAAGTATCCGGAGGAAATGCCCAAACTGCCGGAGCGGTATCGGGGACTGCCGGTTCTGGACACCAAGCCGGACGGCGAGGCCAAGTGCGTGGCCTGCGGCGCCTGCGCAAGAATGTGCCCCCTAGGAATTATAACCGTGGTTCCCTCGGACAAAAAGACCGCCAAGGAGTTCACTCTTGACGCCTCCCGCTGCATGTTCTGCGGAATGTGCGTGGATATCTGCCCCTTCAAGGCTCTGAAGCCCGCCCGGGTCTTCGAGCTTGCCGCCGGGAGCAGGGAAGAAATGATTTACGACAAAGAAAAACTCATCGCCCTGGGTAAAGAAACCGGGGAGAGGTCGAACACCATATGAATATCTGCGGACTTATCATAACCGGATATCAGATAGTATTTCTTATACTTGCCGCGCTGACGCTGCTCTTCGGACTCTGCGCCGCGCTGGTTCCCAACGTGCTGAAATCGGCTCTGTTTTTGGGGCTCACGCTCTTTTTCGTGGGCGGCATGTTCGCCATGCTTAACGCTCCCTTCCTTGCCGTTGTGCAGGTGATGGTGTACGTGGGCGCGGTGACAACGCTTATAGTGCTGGCCATACTCGTCTCCAACAGAGTCATGAAGGTGGGGCTCGTTGACGCCCTCACCAATCCTTTTTTGGCGGGCGCGGGAGCGGGAGTTTTGTTCCTGTTCCTTACCGTGGTTGTGGCCAACTCCCTTTGGGTTAAGGAAGCCACAAACGTGGGTCCCGCGGGATTTACCACCGACAACATCGCCGCGGCCCTGTTACAGACACACGTGTTCCCCTTTGAGCTTGTTTCCGTGATACTGCTCGGGGCTCTGGTGGCGGCGGTTGTGCTTGCCAAAGAGGACAAGGAGGATACCGATGACTGATCTCGCCGCGACATACGGAATACCCGCCAGCTGGTACCTCACTTTCACCGCCGCGCTGTTCTGCCTGGGGCTTTTCACCGTCATGATAAGACGGTCCGCCATCGGTATGCTTATCGGCGTGGA
>JAGDDM010000165.1 GCA_017958015.1 Abditibacteriota bacterium
GCCCACGACGACACATATCCCTCCGCCGTGCCGCTGGGAAACTATCAGGTCGCGAGCGTGTACGGATTTTTTTGGTTGGGTACCGTCAGCGGCGAGGTTTCCGGCAGCCTTTTCAACGTTTACGAAAAGGGCGGCCTGTGGCCCTACGTGGGAGATAAAGATGTTTACGTTTGCCCCTCCGACTACAATCAGAATCTGCAAAGATATAACGCCGGCGTGAACTTCGATAAAAAGACGAAGCGTCCCTTCGGACTCAGCTACGGTATGAACCTGCACCTGACGAACACCGGCGTCTACGGCAGATTCCTGAAGAGCAGCGAAGTCAAGTATCCCGCCGAGACGGTTCTCTTTGTGGATGAGGGCGGCGGTGTCATCCGAAACAACAGCGCCGCCACCTTTCCCATTTGCGACGGCCACTTCGGACCGGCCATCGACTGGCCCACAAAGGTCCACTACGGCGGAACAAACTTTACTTTCTGCGACGGTCACGCCCAGTGGGTGAAAATGTCCTACGATGGCTACGGCAAACTCATTTGGTACACGGATCCGAGCACCGGCGAGCCTTGGAGAGTTCCGAATTCTTGGGATTTCAAAAAAGTTATCGACGCGCCGAGAGTGAGCCATTAGCGCCGACCCGAAATCAAAAAAATCGGCCCCGCAAGGGGTCGATTATTTTTTTCCTCCGGAGAGGAGTTTGAATATTTTCTTCAGTGGGTTTCCCACGGCCTTGGCGGCCCGTTCCAGGGGGAAGACTTTTTTGGCTTCCTCCAGCTCCTCCGTTGTCAGAAGGTCCGGCCGTTTTTTGCTTATTACCCGCAGCACCGCGTTTGCGTCGGCGCTCTCGAATTGATTGTAAAACCAGGTGTGGAGGGCGTTTTTGCCCTTAATCATGGCGGCGGCGAAGTCGATGATGTGGGGTTTACCGTCCTTGCGCCGCATGTAGTTGCCCATGCACCGCAGGTCGCAGTGGGCCACGTTCCGTTTGTGAATCTCCTCCACGATATGTTTGAATCCGTCGAAAAGCTCCTCCGTCAGGAGTTTTTTGTCGCTTATTTTATCCAGGGACTGTCCCTCCACGTACTCCATGGCGAAGGCGTATCTGTCGATTATCTGAATGGGGTTCGGCACGCCCTCAACGTCCCGCAGCAGCTCCAAAACCTCGTATTCTCTGGCAATCATAATGGGTCCCAGGGTGAACTTGAAGAAGGTGCCGCTTTTTTTGAAGTCCTTCACGATGATTTTGCTTCCGTCGGCCATGAGCACAAGGCGCAGGTCCGGGCGGGTGCCCCCCGCTTTGCGGAAGTAGTCGATTGTGCGGATTTGGATATATTCTCTTGTGAGTTTAAGTTCTTCCGTCATGATTTGTAAAGCCTCGCGTATGTTCCGCCGGCGGAGATAAGGTCTCCGTGGCTGCCCCGCTCGACGATTTCCCCGTTTTCCAAAACGAGAATCTCGTCCGCTTCCCGGATGGTGTTCAGTCGGTGGGCGATGATAAATGTGGTTCTGCCTTTCATGAGCGCCCGGAAGGCGTCCTGAATATATTTCTCCGTCAGGGTGTCGACGGAACTTGTTGCCTCGTCCAAAATGAGAATAGAGGGATCCGCCAAAATCGTCCGGGCGATGGCCAAGAGCTGCCGCTGTCCGTGGCTGAGATTGGAGCCGGAATCCGCCAGCACCGTGCGGTAGCCCAGGGGCATTTTCTCGATGAAGGGGGCGGCGTTGGCAAGTCTCGCCGCTTCCCGCACTTCCTCGTCGGTGGCGTCCGGTTTGCCGTAGCGGATATTATCCGCCACCGTGCCGGTGAAGAGGTATGTGTCCTGAAGCACGATGCCCAGTTTGGAGCGCAGGGAGTCCCGGTTGATGTCCCGAATGTCCTTGCCGTCCACGGTGATGACGCCGGAGTCGATGTCGTAGAACCGGGTGAGAAGATTTATAACCGTGGTTTTGCCCGCGCCGGTGGTGCCCACAAGGGCGGTCTGCTTGCCGGCGGGAGCGTCGAAGGAGATGTTTTTCAGCACCACCTTGTCCGGGTCGTAGCCGAAGGTCACGTTGTCGAATATGACGTCGCCTTTGACGAAGTCCACGTCCGTGTCCGTTTCGTCGTCCGTCTCCCGGGGCTCGTCCAGAACCTCAAAAACTCTGGCGGCGCCGGCGATGGCGGACTGAATGGTACCGTAGACGTTGGCGATTTCGTTGAGGGGCCGGCTGACGCGCTCGGCGTATGTAATCATGGTAGCCACCATACCCACGGTGACGATATCTTTGGCGGCCAGGTACGCCCCGGCTCCGGCGGTAATGGCGATGTTCAGGTTGCGGAACATGTTCATGCAGGGACCCATGACGCCCACGGCGATGAGAGCCCGGATGGCGTCTCCCTTAAGATCTTCCGCCGCCTCCTCCGTTTTGCCTATAACGTGTTTCCCCAGGCCCAGAGATATGACCGCCCGGTTGTTGCCGATGCTCTCCTGAATAACGGAGTTCAGCACACCCAAATCCGCCTGCCGCTTTTTGAAGTTCTTGCGGCTCTTGGCGGCGATGATTCTGCCGGTGACGAAAACAAGAGGCATGGTGGTCATGCAGATGCAGGCCATGATGACATTGAGTTTCAGCATCACGCAGAAGGTGCCCACAAGGAAGCACACGGAGGTGATGAGCTGGGATATGCTGTCGCCCAGAGTGGAGCTGATTGTGTCCGCGTCGTTTGTCATGCGGCTCATGAGGTCGCCCTTGGGACGGCTGTCGAAGTACCGCAGGGGGAGCCGCTGTATTCGGGCGAAAAGGTCCCGTCGAAGATCCCTTACCGCTCCCTGAGCCGCCCGGGTCATGTACTTGCCCTGAAGCCAGACGAAGTAGGAAATAATGAAGTTGAGCACAAAGAGAATCGATACCGCCTTCATGAGCCCGGGTATGTCGCCGTTGGCGATGCGGTCGATTCCCAGACCGATGAGATAGGGGCTGGCGACGTTGATTGACACTATACCCAAAGAGGCCAGCATGCCGATAATCATGTCCTTGCGGTAGGCGCTCATGTATCTCCAAAGCCGCTTTATGACGGAGCGCTTGCCGGATTTCAGTACCTCCGGCTCCTTGGCGAAGTTGTTCCATCTGCCCTTGAACGCGGGGGCGTCGTTTCGCTGTTTAGCCATTTAACGTTTCCCCCTTGTTCTGAGATTCGGCTATGCGCCGGAAAACTTCGCAGCTTTTCGCCAACTCCTCGTATGTTCCCAGACCGGCGATGCCGCCCTTATCCAGGACGAGAACCCTGTCCGCGTCTTTCGCGGTGGTGAGGCGCTGGGCCACGATAACTTTCGTGCAATTCATGTTTTCCAGGGCGGCGAGGAGTTTCCGCTCCGTGGTCATATCAAGGGCGGAGGTGCAGTCGTCGAAGATGAGTATCGCCGGCTTCGCCGCCAGCGCCCGGGCGATGGTGAGCCGCTGCCGCTGACCGCCGGAGAGGTTCACGCCGTTTTGGCCGAGAACCGTGTCCGCCCCCTCGCTTAAGTTCGTGACGAAGTCGTAGGCTTGGGCGGCTTTGAGAGCCTCGTCGATATCATTGTCGTCGGCCTCCGGATTGCCGTAGCGGATGTTCTCCCGAACGGTGCCGGAGAAGAGCATCGTTTTCTGCATGACTATGGCGATGTGTTTGCGGAGGAAATCAAAGGAGATGTCCCGCACGTTTACGCCGTCAATCAGCAGGTTTCCGGCGGCGGTGTCGTAGAGCCGGGGAATGAGGTTCACCAAGGTGGACTTGCCGGAGCCCGTCTCGCCCATTACAACAAGTTTCTCACCGGGCTTTACGGTGAATGATATGTTTTCCAATATGGGAGCGCCGGAGTAGGCGGCGGTTACGTTGTCGAAAGTTATCTCGCCCCGAACATCCTTCGGGTCCGCGGGGGCGGCGGATTCGGTGATGCTCGGTTGCGTGTCCATCACCTCAATGATTCTGTCCGCGGAGACGCCGGCCCGGGAGAGGCGGGAAATAATCATGCCCATCATCGTCATGGAACCGGCGGTTTGGGTGAGGTAGGTTATGAAGGCCAGCACGCCGCCCACTTCCATGGACTTGTGAACCACCACCAAATTGCCGCCGAACCAGAGAGCGCAGACGATGGCGGTGTTGATTGCCAGAAACATAATGGGGAAGATGGTTATCATGAGCATGATAACCGCGACGTTGGAGCGGTAGAGGTTGTCGTTGGATACGGCGAACCGGTCCTCCTCGTAGCCGGAGCGGACGAAGGCCTTTATGACCCGTATGCCGGAGAGGTTTTCCTCTATAACGGAATTAATTTTGTCGATGCGCTTCTGAACGAGAGAAAAGAGGGGCAGACCCCGCTTGTTGATGAGCCACAGCATGAATATAATGAAGGGCAGCAGGAGAATAAACATCACCGCCAGCTTCGGGGAGGTCACAACCGCCATAAAAAGACTGCCGATAACCAAAAGGGGCGAGCGGACAAGCATCCGCAGAAGCATGATTATGGCTTCCTGCAACTGGTCGATGTCGTTGGTGAGGCGGGTAATGAGGGAACCCCGCTCGAGTTTGTCGCAGTCCGCGGCGGAGAGGGTCTGAATGTGGGAAAAAAGTTTGTTTCGGGTCTCCGTGCCGATGCAGATGGCCGCCAGAGTGGAGAAAATCGTGCAGCCCACACCGCCGATGACGCCCAGGAGAGCGGCGCCCAGCATCTTGGCGGAGGTGTGCAAAACGTAGGCCGTGTCCCGATTGGCGATTCCGATGTCGATTATCTTCTGGGTGAACCGGGGCTGGGCAAGGTCCATCGTCACCTCAAGCATCATAAACAGAGGCGAGAGAATGACGAATATCATATAGGGTTTTATGTAGGGAAAGAGCTTCTTTATCGTGTTCATCTTACTTGATATATATTATATCATATTTTGCCCGAGGAAAAAACCCGAAAACATTGTGAAAAACCGTTGACATCGAGCGTGGGAGATGCTATATTTATATCATAAAACGGGCGTGCGATATTCGGACTCGAGTCCGAAACACTTAAAGTACTCGATTCCCGAAGATGCGCGCAAGTCCGGACAATTTCCGCAGCGGATTTTGTTCCGTGTTTATTTTCCGAGTGACCACGGAAGAGCATCTGTAATTATTACTCCGCCGAGTACGGCGGAGGGAATCGGGTAATTTATCATGTTTACCTACAAATTCGATCCGGCTCACAATCCCGGAATCCTCGATACCGCGACTTGGGACAGAGACTCCGCGGTATCATACCTCAAATCCGTCGCCGATTGGAATGCGGTCTGCTCGGCGGCTCTTTCGTCCGACACTCTTCCGTCTGTCAATGGCGTCACTCTCTTTTCTCCCTCACTGGTTCGGCGCGGTTTCGCCGTCTTTTTCCTTGCCATGCTTCCGGATAATCAGCAAATTATCGTCGAGATCGGCGGCGGCGGCGGAAAAGAGCTTTTCGGCGAACCTCTTTACACCGTTTCCGTAACGCCCAAACTCACTCTGAACGCCTATCCCGCCGCGTCGAGGAACGTTGACCGCTATTTCGCGGACCTGCTCCCCGGCAAGGGTATGCGGGCCATCGGCTGTGTTCCCCGTATCGGCGTGGGCACCCGGATGACAACCTCCGTTTTCCCAGCCGCCTTCGACTCCATGAAGCGCGTGGGATACGCCGCCAACATCATTCAGAACTCCGTTCGGGAGCTCAATTTCATGGACGACCTGGTCAAAGGCGTGCCGCCCCTCAAAAACTACGCCTGCGGTTTCGGCACCATCGAAACCGGCTACACCGGCAGTTCCTTTGAGGGCCTGTGGCTTTCGGGGGCTCTCTCTTTGCTTCAACACAATCCCGCTCTCGATTGCGGTTCCGACGCGGATCACCTTCAGGTTAAGCGGGGCGCGGAAGGCCTCGCTCTGGCGAAGCGGTACATCGATTCCGCCCGCTACTACTCTTTCTACACGCTGGACATGGCGGATATCCTTGACTACGGCGCTTTGGCCGCCGGCGAAACCGAGGCGGCGGAGTATCTGTCGAAGGTTCCGTCCGACGAGCGGTCCGCGTACCTCGCCTACCACAAAGCGCCGGCTGTCTACGGCGGCGTTGAGTACAGACTCACCGACGGTGAAGTCGGCCGCTTCACCGCCAAATATCACAACGCTCTCGAGTCCCTGGGCGTCCTCTCTTCCTATATAAACGAGCTGAAGGAGGGCAGGGCCTACGACCTGGAGTTCACCATCGACGAGCATCCGCCGGAAGTGGCGGCTTTCGACTGCCTCACCACCTCAAAGGAAGTGCTGTTCGTTTTGCGGGAGCTGGCGAGAAGGGGTCTGCCGGTCACCCACGTTGCGACCAACCTGGGTCAGGAAAAGGGCTTCGATTACAGATGTCCCGACGGTCTTGAGGGTCTGGAAAAGCGCCTTTCGGAGCAGTTCGCCATCGCCGAGGAGTTCGGTGTGCTGCTGGACGTTCACAGCGCCGACGACCTCACTTCCCCGGTTCGGAAAGTCATTAAGAAAGCAACCGGCGGCAAGATTCACTACAAAGTGTCGCCCATGCTCCAGCTTCTCTACGCCGATGTTTTGAAGGACTACCACCCGGACCTCTTCAATCGGTGGTACGACGACGCGGTTGCCTACGCCAAGCGGGAGGCGGAGGCCGGTTCCGACTTCGCCGCCGCCTGTCTCAAAAATGACGAGGGCAAGGCGAGGGGCGTTCACAACGAAGTGTTCCACCACTACAGTTTCGCCTACGTGGGCAAGCGCGACGACGAGGGCAGGTTCCTTTGGAGGGACGAGTTCTATCAGCTCTCGCCGGAGTTCTACGCCGCCCACGAAAAGCGTATTTCCGATTTCCTGTCGGATATAGCGTCCGACCTGTTTTAATGTTCTTCGGAGGACAACATGAAATTATTTATCGACAGCACCAATCTCGACGAGATCAAAGAGGCCTCCTCTTGGGGCATCATTGACGGCGTCACCACCAACCCGGCCCTCATCGCCAAAGGCGGCGAGAACATGGAAGCCACTCTGCGGGCGGTTCTCGACGTATCCCCC
>JAGDDM010000166.1 GCA_017958015.1 Abditibacteriota bacterium
CCCATGTGCAAGTGCTGTTCGGTCAAGACGGCGAAGGCCCTGTTTAGGCTCTTTTGCGGTTTCTTCCGAGCCCGGAAAATCATCAAGGGTTTCGACGCCGACGCGGTTGTGGGCACCGGCGGATACACCACCGCCGCGGTGCTGTTGGCCGCCCGGACTCTGCGTAAGTACGTTGTCATCCACGAGCAGAACGTGGTGGCGGGCAAGACAAACATTTGGCTCTCCCGCATAGCGAACAAGGTTTGCGTCACTTTCGACGAGTCGGTGAAATACTTCCCGGAAAAGAAGGTCGTCCACAGCGGAATGCCGGTTCGGAAAGAGTTTTTCGACCTGCCGGACAAAACGGAGTCCCGGCTGAAATACGGTCTGGACCCGAACAGGTTTACGATTCTCGTCACCGGCGGCAGCCAGGGGGCCAAGCGTCTCAACGAGCTTATGAGCGACGCTTGGGATCTCATCGAGGACGGCAACACCCAGGTTCTGCACCAGGTGGGGAAGAAGAACATCGAGGAATACCGGTCGGCGGGCAGCGAGAACTACCGCTACGCGGATTATTTGGATATGCCATCGGCTCTGGCGGCCTGCGACATGGTTGTATGCCGGTCCGGCGCCAGCTCCCTCTCGGAGATTTTCGCCGCGGGCAGAGCCAGCGTGCTGTTCCCGTACCCCTACGCCTACGCCGACCACCAGCGGTTCAACGCGGAGTTCGCCTGCCGCAAGGGCGCGTCCGTTATGTTCGACGATTTCAAATGCACGCCGGAAATGTTGGCGGAGACCGTTAGGGGAATCCGGGGCGACAAGGAGAGACGGGAGTCTATGGCTCTGGCCGCCAAGTCCCTGTCGAGACCCGACGCGGCCCATATCGTGGCCGGTCTGGCCTGTAATCGCGGTAAGTAACATGAAGAGATATTATTTTATAGGTATCGGCGGCGCCGGAATGAGCGCCATAGCCCACATACTGAAGAAGCGGGGAGCGGAAGTGGCCGGCAGCGACAGATGCGAAAGCGAAGTCACGGAGCGGCTGCGGAAGGAAGGAATCACCGTTCACATCGGCCACGACGGGGCCAATGTGAAGGATGTTGACGTTCTGGTTTACAGCGCCGCCATTCCCGCGGACAACCCGGAAATGGTTCGGGCCCGGGAGCTGGGCATAGAAATCTACGAGCGGCCCGTTATGCTGGGCATGCTCATGGACGAGTACAAAAACAGAGTGGCGGTGGCGGGCACCCACGGTAAAACCACCACCACCTCCATGCTGTCCTGCATATTCGCCCAAGGGGGCATCGACTCCACGGACCTCATCGGCGGCGACCTTTCGAGCATGGGCGGCAACGCCAGGCTGGGCAAAGGAGATATGTTCCTGACGGAAGCCTGCGAGGCCTTCGGCTCTTTCTACCATCTGCGCCCCTCCGTGGCGGTCATAACCAACATCGACGCGGATCACTTGGATTTCTACGGCGACTACAAGGGCGTGGAGGACGGCTTCGTAAAGTTTTCCGAAAACCTTGACCCGGACGGCGTCATCGTCATGTGCGGCGGCGACGAAAACTCCCTGAAGGCCGCCGAAAGAATTAACCGAAAGATTGTTTGGACCGGCATCGATTCCGGCGACTACCGCGCCAAGGACGCGAAGATTGACACTCCCCGTCCGGAATATACGCTGGTTGTGAAAGGCGAGGAGCGGGGACGGATAACTCTCCGGGTTCCCGGCATCCACAACGTTTACAACTCCCTTGCGGCGGCGGCGGTGGCGGACATGTTCGGCGTGGGTTTTGAGGACATCAAGGCCGCTCTTGCCGCTTTCGGCGGCGCGGGCAGACGGTTCGATCTGCTCTACGACGGCGGCGTCACGGTTGTTGACGACTACGCCCACCATCCCTCGGAGATAAGAACCACCATCGAGGGCGTGAAAAAGGCCTTTGACCGAAAGCTGAAAGTCATATTCCAGCCCCACCTTTACAGCAGGACGAGAGACCACTTCGAGGAGTTCGCGGAGGTTCTCTCCCTCGCCGATGAGGTTATGCTGATACCCATTTACCCCGCCCGGGAAGAACCCATTCCGGGGATTACAAGCGAGATTATATCCGAGCGCATTCCCGGATCCCGGTGCTTCGGGTCCATCGACGAAGCGGTGGAGACCGTGAGCCGCGAGGCGGAAAAGGGCGACATCATCATGAGCATGGGCGCCGGAACGATTACTCAAGTGGGACACAAACTGGCGGAGATTTTCGCCAAGGAAAAGCGATGATTCCGAAAATCCTCGAAAAGGAAATAATGGCCCGGCACACAACTCTCCGAGTGGGGGGACCGGCGGACTTCTTCGCGGAACCGAACACGGCGGAGGAACTTTCGGAGCTGGTTAAGTACGCCGCCTCGGAGAATATGCCCCTTACGATTTTGGGGGGAGGAACGAATCTCCTCGTGGCCGACGAAGGCATCGAGGGCCTCGTCATAAAGCTGGGCGAGGGCTTTACGAAGATTTCCGTCAGCGGCACAACACTCACCGCCGGCTGCGGAGCCTCCATGGCGGAGGTGGCGGACGCGGCGGCGAGAAACAACCTGGGCGGTCTGCAGGGCGCGGGCACCGTTCCCGGAACGCTGGGGGGCGCCATCGTCATGAACGCCGGAACCCATGAGGGGAACATCGGCGCCGCCGTAAGGAGTCTCAGGGCGGTTAAGACCGACGGAACCGTCGTCGACCTCACCCATGAGGAGTGCGGATTCACCTATCGGAACAGCCGGTTCCAGAGAGAAAAAGATTTTATTTTGGCCGAAGCGGTTTTGGAGCTTGAGCCCGCGGACGGCAAAGCGGTCTACGAGTCCCTCGAGGCGGTGCGCCGCCACAGACGGGAGACTCAGCCGGTGGGCTTCAGCGCCGGATGCTTTTTCAAAAACCGCGAGCACATGAGCGCCGGGCGGATGATCGACGAGTCCGGCTGCAAGGGCATGAGAGTGGGCGGCGCCTACGTTTCCGACATCCATGCCAACTTCATAATGAACGACGGCACCGCCGCCGCCCGGGATCTTTACGAACTGGCGGAAAAGGTGCGGGAGACCGTCAAAAAAGAAAAAAACGTAGACTTGGAGTACGAGGTCAGGTTGATAGGAAGATGGACAAAAAAATAAAACTCGCCCTCATATGCGGCGGAATCTCCTCCGAGCGGGACATTTCGCTGTCCACGGGCATGCAGATATACAAAAACCTGAACAAGGACAAATACGACATCGTTCTTATAGACTCCGCCAATTTGCCCGGCACCAACATGACGGCCCAGGCGAAGGAATCCGTGGAAATCGACGCCGTGGCGGAAGTTTTGAAAGACGTTAAGAACGTGACTTTCGGTTCCCTTGTTGATGTTGTGGGCTGCGACGCGGCTTTCATCGCTCTCCACGGCAAGTACGGTGAGGACGGCACCATTCAGGGCTATCTGGAGCTTATGGGTCTGCCCTACACCGGCTCCGACACCCTCGCTTCCGCTCTCTGCATGAACAAGTCCGCCGCGAAGCGGATTCTCCGGTCCGCGGGTCTCACGGTTGCCGATTCCGTTGACTTCGACACCAAAAAGCCCTACGATTTCGACGACATAAAGGCCCGGGTGGACGCCATCGGCTATCCGGTTATGGTTAAACCCTCCCGCCAAGGCTCCACCGTGGGCATGACCAAGGTCGACAAGGGCGAGGATTTGAAGGCTGCGGTAGAGACAGCGGAGAAGTACGACAGTCTCATCGTTATAGAAAAGTTTGTATCGGGCACGGAGCTCAGCGTCAGCGTCATAGACTTTGACGGCCGGCCGACGGCTCTGCCCATAGCGGAAATAGTCCCCGAGAGCGGCGCGTACGACTACTATTCCAAGTACGCCGTGGGCGCCACCAACGAAATAGTTCCCGCCAGACTCTCGGAGGAGCGGACGAAAGAAGCCAAGGAAGCCGCCGAAGCGGCGTACGAAGCGGCGGGATGTTCCGGAGCCGCCAGAGTGGATATTATCTTCGACGGCAAGGACATGTATATACTCGAAATCAACACGATTCCGGGCATGACTCCCACCAGTCTCCTCCCCAGGAGCGCGGAGGCCCAGGGAATCGACTTCCCCACACTCCTCGACAAGATAATCGAGAGCGCGCTGAGAAAAAGATGAACAGAGACGAAGAAAAATACAATTACAGAGGCAGAAGAAACATAAATCGGGAGCGGTTCGCCGGAGGCGACTACCGACTCACCGACGACAACGGCGGCTTCAGACGCAAAAAGAGACTCACCGTGTCCGCCATTTTGACTTTCGGACTTGTGGCGGTGCTCGTGTGCTCTTTCGTTAAGTACGCCTGCGACACGAAGATGTTTATCGTGACGGAGAACACGGCCAAGGTGGAGCAGTTCGATCTGGCTCCCGGCGACAAGCTGGAAGCGGTCACCAAAGAGAACGCCGCCGGCAAGTTTATTCTGGCGGTGAACAGACGGAAGATGGAGCGGGAAGCGAAGAAACTGCCGGAAGTCAGAGACGCCCGGGCGGAGCTGGGATTCCCCAACAAGGTTCGGCTCGTGGTGACGGAATACGTTCCCCTTTCGGCGGTGGCCGACGGCGGCCACTACGTGGTGATAAACCCGGAGGGTCTCATCTTCCACACCTGCAAAAAGCCGGTGGAGAATCTGCCGGTTATACGGACTCCGAAGCCTCCCACTCCCAAGCCCGTGCGGGGTGAAAAGATAAAAGACAAGACCGTTAAGATAGGAATGGATATAATCGCCGCGTCGAACAAGGAAAAAGTACCCCTCTCGGAAGTGCGATTTGACTCAAACGGCAATATATGTTTAAATATGAAGTGTAACGTGCCGGTTAAATTCGGCGGCGCCGAGGACATCGACCTTAAGATGGAGATTTTGGCGGCGTTCATGAGCAGATATTCCGGTGAGGCGAAAGACGCCGAGTACATCGATGTCAGCTGCCCCTCCGGTCCGGTGTGGAAACCCGGAAGCGCGCGGGAAACCTGTATGCGGTAGAAATTATGTCGGGAAAATCCAAAACTTGGTACTTTCAGCTTTCGCTGTTGTGTTTCATATTGGGGCTTTTGGTTGCCCTTTCCCTGAAGACCCAGCGGCAGGCCGTGGATGAGGGTGTGCCCCAGCGTTGGCCCGCTCTCCGGGACGAGTTTGTCCGTGTGAAACGGGAAAACGAGACGCTGCAAAAGGACGCGGCGGAGTACAAACAACGCTACGAGACAATGGCCAAGAACCAGGCCGCGGGTCTCAGCAGTACCAAGGGTCTGCGGGACTCTCTGGACGAGGCGAAGCTTTTGGCGGGTACCGTCAAAGTCACCGGCAAGGGCATCGTGGTGACCCTCACCGACAGCCCCAAGCTTGACCCCAACGAGGACAGGCCGGATGTGACGGAAAACTACATGGTTCACGACTCGGACATCTCCAACGTGGTGAACGAGCTCTTCGCCGCCGGCGCCGAAGCCATCGCCGTGAACGACCAGCGCTTCATCGCCAGCACCTCCGTGCGGTGCGTGGGCCCGGCGATTATGGTGAACTCCAAGGAGTTGGCTCCGCCCTACATCATCAAGGCTATCGGCGACCCGAAGGTTATGGAGGAGGCGCTCCACCTGCCCATGGGCGTGGCGGACGGTCTTCTCCTGCTGGATATGATAAAGATTGAGAAAAAGAGCGACATAGAGATACCGGCCTACAACGGCAGTACCCACTACAACTACGCTAAGAAGAAGGAATAATCATGATTTGGCTTCCGGTTATAGGTTTGATACTGGGCTTTTCGGTCTATTGGCTGCCCATCCATGTGCCTTCCTACTTTTCGCCTTATTTGGCGGTGGCCACGCTGGCGGGTCTGGACTCCATCTGCGGCGGTATCAAGGCGGGTTTGGATTCCAAGTTCCACGACGCCATATTCATCTCCGGCTTTTTGGTGAACACATGCCTGGCCGCGGTGCTGGCGTTTCTGGGGGACCAGATAGGCGTCGATTTGCTGCTGGCGGCGGTTGTCGCTCTGGGGGGCAGAATATTTCTCAACCTCTCCCTTATCAGACGGTATTGGATCGGCAGAACCCGTAAGGGTACCGACGGTTACGTGAAATGAGCGAAAAGAACTACGTCGCGGGTTTGGACGCGGGAACAAGCAAAATATGCTGCGTGGTGGCGGACGCCACGGATTTGACTCAGCCCCGAATCGTGGGACTGGGCATGTCCGAGCGCACCGGCATCCGGGGCGGCGCCGTCATCGATTTGGAAGAAGCGGCGGCGGGCATAAGGGAAGCGGTTGCCAAGGCCTCCCGCAGAGCCGGCGACATAGTAATCGATTCCGTAACCGCGGGCATCGGCGGCGAGCACCTGAAATCATTGAACGGCACCGCCACAATGGCCATAACCGCCGCGAAGGACGAGGTCACCCGCAAGGATATAAACAGAGTTTTCGAGGCCTCCAAGTCTCTGGCTCTCCAAAACGACAGAGTCATCATCCGGGCCGTGCCCAGGGCTTTCACCGTTGACGGTCTCGAGGGAGTGAAATCCCCCCTGGGAATGTATGCCAAAAGACTGGATGTGGAAACCCACATCATCACCGCTTCCGTGGCGGCGGCCAACAACATTCTGAAGGCGGCGGAAATGGCGGGAGTGGCCGTGAACGGCTGCGTGCCCGTGCCCTCCGCGTCGGCGGAGAGTGTTCTCACGGACCACGAGCGGGAGAGGGGAGTCATACTCCTTGACGTGGGCGCCGGCACCACGGACGTGTGCGTCTATCACCGGGGCGAGCCCCGCTACACCGCGTCGTTGGCTCTGGCCGGTTCCACCGTTACCGACGACATCGCCATTGTGCTGAAGATGGGAACCGAGGAAGCGGAGGAGGCTAAAAAAGAGTCTCTGCCGGTGGACGCTCCCATTTTCGACTACTACGAAATGACCCCGGAAAACGAAAGTCAAAGGGTGGCCGTGCAAAAAGGTTTAATAAGTAGTATAATAAAGGCAAGGATGATCGAAATTTTCGAGATGATAAGAGACGACATCGGGAAAGAGACGAATTTCGACGACATCGGCGCCGGGGTTGTACTCACCGGCGGCGGAGCGAGAGTGGCCTGCGCGGAAGAATACGCGGAAAAAGTTTTCGGAATGCCGGTGCGGATGGGCGTTCCCGCGGCGGAGGGCGTCCTGGCGGACGCGGTGGCGGAGCCGGAGTATTCCGCGGCGGTGGGTCTCATCGAATGCGGTATAAAATCCCTTCGCGACGAGTACAACAACAACGCTTTCCGCAAGGTGCGGGGCGCGAAGGACAAGTTTTACGAGTGGATGCGGAAAATATTCCGCCCGGGCTCGAGAATATAATACAAAGGTTATAAGAGGTTTAAGGTTTCGGATTTCGGGTTATGCTGTTGTAATCCCCGAATACCGTTCCGACCCCAAAATACAGAAACGGAGTCAAAACTATGAGTGATTACAGCAACTACGGCGCCAAAATCAAAGTCATCGGCGTCGGCGGCGGCGGAATGAACGCCGTCAACAGAATGATTGAGGACGGAGTCAAAGGCGTTGAGTTCATCGTCATGAACACCGACGCTCAGGTTCTCAACCTCTCCCAGGTGGAGCAGAAGCTTCAGCTGGGCGAAAACCTCACCAGAGGTCTCGGCGCGGGAGGCAACCCGGAAGTCGGTAAAGCCTCCGCCGAAGAGAGCAAAACCGAAATCAGAAAGCTCCTTGAAGGCGCGGACATGGTATTCGTGGCCGCGGGTATGGGCGGCGGTACCGGCACCGGAGCCGCTCCCATCATCGCCAAGATGGCCAAGGAACTGGGCGCTCTCACCGTTGCCGTGGTAACCAAGCCCTTCATGTTTGAGGGTCCCAGACGGGCCGCGGCCGCCGAAACCGGAATCAGAGAACTCTGCGCCTGCGTGGACACTTTGATTACCATCCCCAACGACAAACTCAACGAAGTGGTTGACAAAGCCGCCACCCTCATCGACGCCTTCAAGGCCGCGGACAACGTGGTGCGCCACGGCGTACAGGGTGTGTCCGACATCATCACCATCCCCGGTATCATCAACGTGGACTTCGCCGACGTGAAGGCCATTATGGAGAACCAGGGCAGCGCCCTTATGGGTATCGGCCACGGCGAAGGCAAGGACAAAGCCGTTATGGCGGCCAGAGAAGCCTGCTCCAGCCCGCTGCTCGAGACCAGCATCAACGGCGCCAAGGGCGTTCTCATGAACATCACCGGCGGCCCGGATCTGTCCCTGGCGGACATCAACGCCGCCGCGGAGATTATCTACCAGTCCTGCGACGATAAGAACGCCAACGTCATCTTCGGCACCGTACTGAATCCCGATATGAGCGACGCTGTCGACATCACCGTTCTCGCCACCGGATTCGGCTCCGATCTCAGACAGAGAAGAACTCCCACCTTCACCTCTTCCAAGCCCGCCGCTCCCGCGGCTCCGGCTCCCAAGGCCAAGCCCGAAGGCGACGCCCCCAAGGACATTCCCGCCCCGGAAGAGAAGGCCGAGGCCCCGGAAGCCAAGCCCGAAAACAAGGACGTTCCTCCCTTCCTGGAGGAGAAGAAAAAAGCGGACGTGAACATTCCGGCGTTCCTCAGAAACAGAAAGTAACAATACGGGCCCCCGAAGGGGGGCCTTTTGATTATATCGGGGATTGGGGCGCCGGCACCGGTTGCCCGAAACCGAAAAATTTCTCTTGACATTCTTCCGAAAATGTTGTACCATTGATATGGTTAATTTTCACATTTCTCAGGAGGAAATACCATGAAAAAACTCATTATTTCCGCAATCGCGATTTTCGCGGTTTGTTCCGCGGCCGCCATGGCCGACAGCACCGC
>JAGDDM010000167.1 GCA_017958015.1 Abditibacteriota bacterium
ATTCACCGGCGGGTACCGGTATTCGACACAGACCGTCTTCACCGGTTATCGCGGAGTGGTTTCCCGCGTAAATCGTGACATTGGCAACGGGACCGTTATCTTCTTGGCGCAAAGCCCGAGCGACAATGATGCCCGGCTTTGTCTGTGAAACGGACTCCACCGCTCCGATATCCGGAGCGTCGCCGTTATAAAGCAAGCCCACGTCGGTACCCATATCTATGACAACGGAACCGTCAACGGGAGTGATTGTTTCGGGATCAAGCATAGGGTCGCCGAATAAATCACCTTCAGCGGGCATAAGGTCCAAACCGTAATCCGTGGCGTTGTTGAAATACATATTGTGGGAGTGAGTAATCACGGCGGAAGAACTCTCCCGATAAACAACCGCTTTGTCGGCATCGGCAAATATATTGTTCTTAAGCTCCGTTTTCGGCTTTTCTTTGTTGCCGCTCATTATTCTGAATATATAATCGCCGGTATCGAGGAAAGTGTTGTTGTAAAATTTGTTGGAGGATGTTCCCAAGATATCAACCGCGATTCCGGTTATGCCGCGAAAGATATTGTTTCGGAAGATATTGTCGCTGCCGTAGTCGTTTGAGGATACTCCACTGATTTGAACGCAATAATCGCCGGAAGAGTCAAGAAAGTGGCAGTTTTCGACAATCTCTCCGCTGCAATCGCCCATAAATGATACGCATTTTTCCGATATGTTCTCAAACACGCAGTTTCGGACGGTGATATTGCTTCCCCGAAACGCGACGCCGGTGTCGGAATCTTTAATCGCGAATCCTTCGATAACGATGTTGTCCGCCCTGCCGCCGAAGGCGTAGTCGGCGTTCTTGAGTACGGCGCCGTCGGTAGCATAGGTAACGGGAGATGTGTCGGTGCCGGAAGTTGTGAAAGAAACCTTTGCCCGGTTCAGGTTATACTCTCCGGGGAGGACCTCCACCCTATCGCCTGGAGCGATGAGGCCTTTGGAGTCCGCCGCGTTAAGTGAGGCGAAGGCGGTGTGGGGCGTGAAGCCGTCGTTTTCGTCGTTTCCGGTTGGGGAAACGTAGTAAGTCGCCGCGAAAGACGCGGCTGTGATGGCGCATAAAAGCGCGAGAGTTGCGATGACAATGCGTTTCATCGGTCTTTCTTTCCTTCTCCGAGACAATCCTGAGCGCCCATGGCCGCCCTCTCGGAAATAAGCGGACACCGCGCCGGGTAACATACAAAAATCACCCGCAGACAAACATTCCTCTTGTCAAGGAATAATTGAATCGGGATATTTATATTGACGACCCGCGGTCTCGAATTGTTCCGTTTTTCCGAAAAAAATCGGCCCCGATTTTACTCGGAGCCGATTGATTGTTTTTGTTTATTTGTCGTTAAGAGCGGCCACGCCGGGGAGAGTCTTGCCCTCGAGGAACTCGAGAGAAGCGCCGCCGCCGGTGGAAACGTGGCTCATCTTTTCGGCAAAGCCCATCTGCTGGACCGCCGCAGCGCTGTCGCCGCCGCCGATGATGGTGGTGGCGTCGCTGTCGGCCATGGCCTGAGCGACGGCCTTGGTGCCGTTCGCGAAGTTGGACATCTCAAAGACGCCCATGGGTCCGTTCCAAACGACGGTCTTGGAGGCCGCGATGGCTTCGGAGAAGAGTTTGATGGTCTCGGGACCGATGTCCATACCCATCCAATCGGAGGGAATGGCGTCGGCGGAAACAACCTTACTCTCGCTGTCGTTGGAGAACTCCTTGGCAACCTTGACGTCCACGGGGAGAAGGAGCTTGACGCCCTTTTCGTCCGCTTTCGCCATGGCTTTCTTGGCCAGCTCGAGGCCTTCCTCATCGAAGAGGGATGTTCCGATTTCGTAGCCCTTGGCCTTCAGGAAGGTGTAGGCCATACCGCCGCCGATGATGAGGCAGTCAACCTTGTCGAGAAGGTTGTCGATGACCGGAATCTTGTCCGCGACCTTGGCGCCGCCGAGAATGGCGAGGAACGGTCTCTTGGGGTTGCCTACGGCGTTTCCGAGGTACTCGATTTCCTTTTCGAGAAGGAAGCCGGATACGGCGGGAAGATAAGCGGTCACGCCCTCGGTGGAGGCGTGGGCTCTGTGAGCGGTGCCGAAAGCGTCGTTGACGTAAATCTCGCCCAGGGACGCAAGCTCTTCGGCAAACTTGGGATCGTTCTTCTTCTCTTTCTTGTAGAACCGAACGTTCTCGAGGAGAAGAACCTCACCGTCTTTAAGGTCGAAAGCGGCCTTCTTAACCGCGTCGCCGATGCAGTCATCAACAACCTTGACGTCCTGACCGAGCTTTTCGGACAGGCGCTTGGCCACGGGAGCCATGTTGAAAGCCGCGGCGGAATCCGGCAAAACTTTGCCGTCATCGTCGGTTTTCGGCCGGCCCAAGTGGCTCATGAGGATAACTCTGGCGCCGTTGTCGACCAGATACTTAATCGTGGGGAGCGCCGCGACGATTCTGCGGTCGTCGGTGATATTGCGATCCGCGTCGAGGGGAACATTGAAGTCAACGCGAACGAGAACTCTCTTCCCCGCGACGTCGATATCTTTGACGGTTTTCTTGTTCATTATCAGAGTCCCTTGGAAGCCATGAACATAATGAGGTCGCCGACTCTCTCGGAGTAGGCCCACTCATTGTCGTACCAAGAAACGATCTTGGCGAACTTGTCGCCCAGCATCATGGTGCAGAGACCGTCAACGATGGAGCTGTGGGAATCGCCCTTGAAGTCGCTGGAGACAACCGGCTCGTCGGTGTAACCGAGAACGGCGCCCATTTCGCCTTCGGAAGCGGCCTTGAGAGCGGCGTTGATTTCTTCAACGGTAGCGGCCTTCTTGAGGTTGACGGTGAGGTCGACGCAGGAGACGGTGGTGGTGGGAACGCGGAGAGCGTAGCCGTGCATCTTACCCTTGAGCTCGGGGATAACCAGAGCGATAGCCTTGGCGGCACCGGTGGTGGTGGGAATGACGTTGGCGCCGGCGGCTCTGGCTCTGCGAAGGTCGGAGTGAGCCTGGTCGGCGGTCTTCTGGTCGTTGGTGTAAGCGTGAACGGTGGTCATGAAAGCGGTCTCAATGCCGAACTTCTCCTGGATAACCTTGGCGAAAGGAGCAAGGCAGTTGGTGGTGCAGCTGGCGTTGGAAACGATGTTCATGGTAGCGGGATCGTAGATGTCCTGGTTTACGCCCATAACGATGGTGGCATCTTCGTTCTTAGCGGGAGCGGAGATGATGACCTTCTTGACGGAACCGCCGAGGTGGGCTTTGGCCTTCTCGGCATCCTTAAAGATACCGGTGCTCTCCACAACAACCTGAACGCCGAGGCTGTCCCAAGGAATGTCGGCCGGGTTGCGCTCGGAGAATACGGCGATCTTCTTACCGTCAATGATGATGGCGTCGGCGGTAGCTTCCACGGTGCCCTTCCAGGTGCCGTAGTTGGTGTCGTACTTGAAGAGATGAGCGTTGGTCTTGGAGTCGAAAAGATCGTTGATGGCCACTACTTCGATGTCGTTGCCGTACTTCTGAAGCATGGTGCGAAGACTGAGTCTGCCGATTCTTCCGAATCCGTTAATACCTACTTTTACCATTAGAAAGATGTCCTCCCATATTTTACGCTTACCGCTTCGGGTCGGTACTCCGAAACGGCGCCGCGCGCGGATTAACACGCGGCCGCTTTTTTTAACTGATTTTAAATCCTATCTATTATACAGTTTTTGCGGCTTAAAGTCAAGACTCTTCCCGCATTTTATCGGAACAAATAAGTTTAATCGTGCCGTAGGGGGATGTGGGACATTTAAAAACTTTCGTCCCCAATTCTTTTTCGACGTCGGCGAGAGTCACATCGTCCAGGAAGGTGTTTTCCGCGTCCCGGAGACACACGTCCGGAATCAGCGCCGCGTCGCCGAGGTCGCGGCCCTTAAGAGCCTTTATCACGTCGCCGCCGCACATAAGACCGGTTACGGTAATCGTCTCCCCGAACACGGTGTTTTTGATCCCCACTACATCTATTGTCAGGTTTTCGCAGACCACCGAGGACGCCCAGTCCGACACAGTCTTCTCCGCCAGCATTCCGGTGGCGAGAGTGACCTTGAGGGGCCTTGGCAGGCTCGGCGGCGTAATCTTCCGCGCCCTCTTGCCGCTTTCCAGGAACTTCCGCACAAGACCGATACCGTTCTCAATCTGCATATAACCCTCGTAATTCTTCTCCGAGGGCACGTTTCTGCCGGCGTTCAGGTAAAACTCGTCCGCAGCCCAAACTATTCGGCTGCCGAAGGTCCGCAGACACCGGCGCTGTTTGTACTTGATAAGGCGGATGATATCTTTGGAATACTTGGGATCGATTGTGCCGATGGGTGTTTTGTTCCGGCGGTAAACAGTGAGACCCGCGGGAACAACGGCGATTGACTTCGCCCCCACGGCTATCAAATCATCGATTGACCGTACAAGGTGCTCGCCGTCGTTCACGCCCCGGCACAGGACGATTTGGGTGTGGAACTCGATATTGCGCTTTTTGAGATATGCCAACTGGTCCAGGATATTCGGACATTTGCGCCCCAACATAAAGTCCCGCAGTTCCGGCTCCGTTGTGTGGACGGAGATATAGAGGGGGCTCATGTTCATGAGGGCAATCTTCTCCAGCTCCTCGTCGCTCACGTTGGCCATGGTGACAAAGTTTCCCTGCAGAAAAGACAGTCGATAGTCATCGTCTTTCACATAGAGGGTTTTCCGCATACCCGGAGGCAGCTGCTCCACAAAGCAGAATATGCAGTGGGCGCCGCAGGAGTGCATGCCGTCGAACAGAATGTCCTCAAAGGTGATGCCCAGGGACTCCCCGGCATCCTTCTCAATCTCGAAAACCGCCTGTTCCCCGCCCCGCTTTATCTCCACGTCAACGTTTTCGTCGTCGCAGAGGTAGTAAAAATCGAAAACGTCCTTGATAGCCTTGCCGTTTACGGACACAACCTCGTCGCCCACGCGCCAATCCAGGTCAGCGGCGATGCTGTCCGGGGCTACGCTCTTTATGATTGCCGCCATCACATGCTCTCCAAAGCGGTTTTAACCTCGTTTATAATCCAATCGGGTGTGGAGGCTCCGGCGGTGAGGCCCACAACTTTCGCGCCGGCAAGTTTCGCCGGATCCAGCTCTTCCGCCTTCTCGATATGGTATGTGGGAACACCGGTTTCGGCGCATATTTCCGCCAGGCGGTTTGTATTGGCGCTGTTTCTGCCGCCCACCACAACCACGGCGTCAACCTTGGGGGCAAGCTCTCTGGCGGCGGACTGGCGTCTGTGGGTGGCGTAGCAAATTGTGTTGTAAGCGAGGGTCTCCGTGGCTTGGGCGGCTATGACGGCCACCACGGCGGCGAAACAGGCGGGGGTTTGGGTTGTCTGGGACACTATTCCCACCATTTTTCCGTTCCAATCACCCTTCGACGCTTCCTCCGCGGACTCAAGGACAACGGCGTTGTCACCGGCGGCGCTCTTTATGGCCTTAACTTCCGAATGGCCGGAGTCGCCCACGATGACCACCTCATAGCCGCTGCGGGCCAAACGGCGAACCTTTTCGTGGACATTGGAGACGAAGGGACATGTGGCGTCGATAACCTTAAGACCCAAAGAAAGCGCCTCGTCGATAACCTCCCGAGCCACGCCGTGACTGGGCATAACGATGGCGCCTTTCGCGTCAGCCACCTTGTCCGCGACCCCCACCCCTTCTTTCCGAAGGGATTCCACAACCTGAGGATTGTGAATAAGGGGGCCGAGGGTGCACAAGGTTTCACACTTTTTCGATTCGGAATAAACCGTATCGAGTGCTCTTTTTACGCCGAAGCATATTCCGGAGTGTTCGGCAACGATAACTTTCATCGCTTCTCCTTTGTTGTCCGCGTTAGTGCCGATTGTGAGGGTATCGACACCGCTTCGGCGCGTCAACCGCACGGACAAAATCGTTTAACTCTTTTCCGCTTCCTTTTGGGCAATAATACCGGACAGCAGACCGTATTCCACACTGTCAACGAGAGCGATCCAGCAGGCTTCGATGATGTTGCCGGACACGCCCACGGTGCACCACCGCTCGCTTCCGCAGACGGACTCAATGAGAACCCTGACCTTGGAGTCGGTGGCTTCGTTACTGTCCACAACTCTGACCTTGAAGTCCGTAAGACGGGTCTTCTTTAGCCGGATTTTCAGGTCCTTGTCCAGAATCGCCATAAGCAGGTCCCGAAGGGCATTGTCAAAGGCGTGAACCGGGCCGTCGCCCTCCGCCTCGAAGGTCCACTTTCCCACTCCACGGTGAATATCGATACTGACTTTTGTGTCGGTACCCATGGTGAGAACGTGGCTCTTCATGAGCACGTTGTACTCCAAAACGTCGGAGAGCTTGCCCAGGGTGCCCAGCCGCTCCCACCGCTCGATGATTCTGTCGCCGAAACGGCTGCTGAGGAAGGACAGGAAGTCGGTGTTTGTGTTCTCCCGCAGATAGTTGGAGAGGAGCCGATTGAGATGTTTAAGGATTATCAAATCGAAGCTGGCGTCCGCCACGTCGAAACAGTAGCCTTCTTTTTCCAGAAGAACTATTTCCTTAAGCATTTCCTTCACTATGGGAGAGTTCTTCTTCAGCGTGGGCTCGAAGCGCAGGGCCTTTGCCAGCACATTGGCGGCGCCGGCGTAGGAAGATATGAGAATCTTCCGGCTGTTGCCCACCACCGCGGGATCGATATGCTCGTATGTCTTGGGATTCTTCTCCACCGCATCGGCGTGGACACCCGCCTTGTGGGCGAAAGCCGCCTCTCCCACAAAGGGAAGCTTGCTGTCGTGGGTGCGGTTGGCCACTTCGTCGATGTAGAGAGAAAGTCCCGTGAGTTTGTTCAGATTCGGCGCGTTCAAACAGTCAAGTCCCATTTTCGTCTCGATAATGGGAATGATGCTACAGAGGTTGGCGTTGCCGCAGCGCTCGCCGATGCCGTTCATGGTGCCCTGAACATGGGTTATGCCCGCTTCCACCGCGGCGATTGTATTCGCCACCGCCATATCGGAGTCATTGTGGGCGTGGATGCCGAGGGGAATGCGGTATTTCTCCAGACACTTCATCGCCGCCTCGCAGATCGACTTAACCTCGCTGGGCAGCGCGCCGCCGTTTGTTTCGCAGAGAGACACGCACACCGCGCCGGCCTGAGCCGCCCTCTTCACGGCGTTCAGAGCGTAATCGGGATTGTTCTTGTAGCCGTCGAAGAAATGTTCGGCGTCGAAGATGACTTTTCTGCCCTCGGAAGTGAGATAGCCCACGGTGTCGTAAATCATATCGAGACCGTCTTTGATGTCTATCCCGAACACATTACTCACCTGGAAGTCCCAAGTCTTGCCGAATATCGTTATATACTCGGTGCCGCAGTCAAGGAGAGCCTTGACGTAGGGATCCTCTTTCACGTTGAGGGAGGCACGCCGAGTGCTGCCGAAAGCGACGAGCTTCGCGTTGGCAAACTCAAGGCCCCGACACTTCTCAAAAAACTTGGTGTCGACTTCGCTGGCTCCGGGCCAGCCGCCCTCTATGAACGAAATACCGAACCCGTCAAGCCGCTTGGCTATGTTGAGTTTGTCTTCGAGGCTGTAATTGACGCCCTCGCTCTGCATACCGTCGCGGAGCGTGGTGTCGTATATGTGAATCTTAGGCAATAAAAGTCTCCGATTTGCCGCTTTACACGGTAGCGGCGTTTATTCTCTCCACAACGAGATCGCCCGCCTCTTTGCAGTTGAGAATCTTGGTGTCGCCCTCCTTGGCGATGTCGATTGTTCTGTAGCCGTCGTCCAGAATGGACTTCACCACGCCGAACACCAACTCGTCGCCCTTGGGACAGTTGCAGACGTTTCTCAGAATGAGGCCGGCGCACAGGATTGTGGCCAGGGGGTTGGCGATTCCCTTACCGGCGATGTCCGGGGCGCTGCCGTGGATGGGCTCGTAGAGTCCGCCGTGGGTGTCGCTGAGGGACGCGGAGGGCAAGAGACCGAGAGAGCCGCTGAGCATGGAGGCCTCGTCGCTCAAAATGTCGCCGAAGAGGTTGTCGGTGAGAATCACGTCGAACTGCTTGGGGTCGCGCAGAAGCTGCATGGCGCAGTTGTCGGAATACATGTTGATGAGGGTAACCTCGGGATATTCCTTGGCCACTTCCGCCACGGTCTCTCTCCACAGTCTGGAAGTTTCCATGGCGTTGGCCTTGTCAACGCTGTGGAGGAGTTTTTTGCGCATCATGGCTTGCTTGAAAGCCTTGTGGGCCACCCGCTTAATCTCGCTGACGCTGTAAGCGCAGGTGTCCACCGCCACAATCTCGCCGTTCACTTCCCGTCTCTCCTTGGGCTTGCCGAAGTAGATGCCGCTGGTGAGCTCGCGAACGAAAATGATGTCGAAACCGCCGGCAACCCGCTCGGTTTTGAGAGCGGCGTTTTCCGCCAGGGTGTCGAATACGAATACGGGTCTCAAATTGGCATAGGCGCCCAGAAGTTTCCGAACGGCGAAGAGTCCGCCCTCCGGTCTGTTGGAGGAAGGCTCAACGTGGTCCCACTTGGGACCGCCCACGGCACCCAGGAACACGCCGTCGGCCGCCGCGCAGAGTTTGGCGGTCTCTTCCGGGAAAGGAGATCCGGTGGCGTCGTAGGCCGCGCCGCCGATAAGTCCTTCTTCGGTCTCAATCTCGATGCCGAATTTGGCCGCCGCGGCCTTGAGAGCGCGGACGCCCTGCGGAATAATCTCAACTCCTATGCCGTCGCCCGGAAGCACGGCGATTTTGTAACTTTTTTTCATTTATTTGATCCCCATTTTGATTTTTGTGTAGTTTACGAGGCCGCCCACCTCGATAAGATTCTGCATGAAAGGCGGGAAAGGCTTGGCTTTGAAAGTCTTGCCGGTGGTGACGTTCTTAATCTCACCCTTGTCCAAATCCACCTCAACAATATCGCCCTTGGATATACCGGCAACCGCCTCCGGGCATTCCAAAATGGGAAGTCCGGTGTTCAG
>JAGDDM010000020.1 GCA_017958015.1 Abditibacteriota bacterium
GCTTCGTCAATCGCCACCCGAACCGGTTTCAGGTACCCGGCCACGGTATTCGGAAGCTTTGCTTTGGGCAGAATATTCCGCACCGCGTCCAGCGCGTCGTCCAAATCCCCGCTTACGGTTTCGCGCTTAACCGGAACCGGCACCTTGGCGCCGATGATTTTGTTATCACCGGACCACTCCCGCACGTAGAGGGGCTTCATGGTGCGCTTGTCCACCCAAAACTGGACCCAGGGGGTGTGCTTCCGGTTGGCTTTAATCCGCATTGCCCACACGTCGAACCCCAAAAACTTGTCCTCACTCTCCACCCGGGGAGTGAAGTTTTTTTCGCAGAGTTTAATCATGTCCTTTTCGGACATGCGGTAGAGGGGAATCATGTCGGTATCGAGGCCAACGGGCAGGAGTCCCGCGTCGAAAGCGGCTTTGAGGGCGTCCTTCGGGGACCGGTCAAGTTTCGGCGGACATGCCAAAAAGGCCAGTCCCCAGGCGGCGAAAAACAGGATGAAGTACAGGCCGTACTTCTTAAAGAAAGGCTTCAAACGAGGCGTCCTTTGGTGGAGGGGATGTCATCGTTGCGGGGATCTTTGGACACCGCCGCCCGCAATGACTTAGCGAAACTCTTGAAGGCGCACTCTATGATGTGGTGTCCGTTGGAGCCGGCGATGAGCTTTATGTGGGCGTTGATTCCGGCGTTATTGCAGAGGGCAACAAAAAACTCTTCCACAAGCTCGGTGTCGAAGTCACCAACCATGGGCGCGCTTACGGGCAGATCCATGAAAAGTCCGCCTCTGCCGCTGATGTCGATGGCGGTCATGACGCAGGCCTCGTCCATGGGGGCAATGAAGTTGCCGTAGCGGAAAATGCCCCGCTTGTCGCCAACGGCTTCGGCGATGGCTTTGCCGAGAGCGATGCCGATGTCCTCAACGCTGTGGTGCCCGTCAATTTGCAAATCGCCGTCGCAGCGGACGTTGATGTTAATCAGGGAGTGCTTGGCCAGCAGGTTCAGCATGTGGTCGAAGAAACCGATACCGGTGGCCACGCAGGCCAGCCCCTGACCGTCCAGATTAACGGAGACGGTTATGTCGGTTTCGTTTGTTTTTCTTTCGATGGTAGCTTTTCTGTCCATATCAATCAACCCTTATTTTGACTGTGTTGCCGTGGGCGGGAAGTCCCTCAGCCTCGGCAAACTCATATACAACCGGTGATATTTCCTTGAGGGCCTCTTTGGTGTAGCTGAGCAAGCCGGATTTCTTCACGAAGTCGTCCACCGACAGGGGCGAGGAGAACTTGGCCGTGCCCGCGGTGGGGAGAGTGTGGTTCGGTCCCGCAGCGAAGTCGCAGAGGGGAACGGGGGTGTAGTGACCCAGCATAATCGTTCCGGCGTTTTTAATCTTCTTCACCACGCTCCAAGGGTCAGCGGTGCATATTTCCAAATGTTCCGGCGCGAATGCGTTGGCGAGATTGACGCACTCGTCGATGCTGTGGGCGGCTATGGCAACGGCGTAGTTCCGGAGAGAGGGCTCAACGCACTCTTTGCGCTCCGCTGCCGCCGCCTGCTTTTCGGTTTCCGCCAAAACCTCCGCAAGAATCTTTTCGGAGGTGGTGACGAGAACGCACCGGGAGTCGGGAGCGTGCTCGGCCTGGGAGAGGAAGTCCGCCGCGGCGTAGGCGGGATTGGCGGTCTCATCGGCAATCACAAGGATTTCGCTGGGACCGGCCAACTGGTCGATTCCCACAAATCCGTAGACCTGCCGCTTGGCTTCGGTGTAGAATATGTTGCCGGGACCCACGATTTTGTTCACGGCGGGGACTGTTTCCGTTCCGAACGCCATTGCCGCCGCCGCCTGGGCGCCGCCGACTTTGAACACTCTGTCAACGCCGCACTCGTGGGCGGCCACCAACATGGCGGGAATAACCTTGCCGCCTTCCCTGGCTGGGACGCAGAGAACCACCGTCTCAACGCCGGCAACCTTAGCGGGCACGGCGGTCATGATGACGGTGCTGGGCAGGGGAGCTTTGGCCGCGGGAGCGTAGATGCCCACAATCTCCAGCGGGCGGACGAGCTGACCGTAGATAAAACCCTCTTGCATGTCAATCCAAGTGTTCCGCAGCTGCTTTTTGTGGAAACGCTCGATGTTGGTCTTGGAGACCCGAATGGCGTTAAGAAGGTCGTCGGAAACGAGGGCGTAGGCTTCTTTGAGTTCCTCGGTCGTTACCTCGACGGCATCGAGGTCCGGAGAGTCGAACTTTCGGCCCAGCTCCAGAAGCGCCTTGTCTCCCTCGGTTTTCACCTTCTCGATTATATCGGCGACGGTTTGACGCACGGAATCGGAGGCCTGACC
>JAGDDM010000168.1 GCA_017958015.1 Abditibacteriota bacterium
CATCATCGTCGGTTATCCCGACGGTACCTTCGGCGGCAAGAGAGCCATGACTCGCTACGAGTTCGCGGTTGCCATTGCCAGACTTCTCCCCCTGATTAACGGCGACACCGTTATCAGCAACGATGTCGACCTCTCCGGCTATGCCAAGAAGAGCGACATCCCCGCTTTCTCCGGCGCTTCCAAGGGCGACCTGGACGCTCTCCGCAAACTCGTGAACGAGTTCGGCGATGAGCTGGCTTCCCTGGGCGTTGACGTTGACGCTCTGAAGAGAGACGTTGCCAACCTCACCGCCCGCGTTGAGGCTCTCGAGGCCGAGAACCGCAGAATCCGCTTCACCGGCGACTTCTTTGCCGCGGCCAAGGCCACCAAAGGACTCGGCGAAGACTATGACGGCAATGTAATCCCCGGCGGCAACCTTCTTGACAACGTAGCCGTTTACAAGAACTTCGATCTCAACATCGTTGGCCGCCCCAGCAGCAACGTCACCGTCTATTCCACCATCAACTACGGCGATTACCTCAACGAGTACAGTTTCCTCGGCACCGACGATGATTTCTATCCCACCTACCTCTACGCCGTAGCGGACCTGGGCAAGACCACCCTCACCGCCGGTAGATTCCCCATGCAGTGGACCCCCTATACCATCAAGTCCACCGACTATGATTCGTATATCGACTACGCCGGTACCGACGACGGCAACTATGCCCTTGACGGTGTCAAGGCTGACCTCTATTTCGGCAAGGCCTTCAACGTAACCATGTTCGCGGCCAAGAACGACCAGAACAGATACTTCATGGACTACTTCGGCGACATTAACGGTATGGACGACTTCGACCAGAGCGCCGGCGCCAGAGCCAACTTCGGTCTCGGCAAGGCCGCCCTGGGCGTGTCCTACTACGAGTCCTGGGCTCAGACCGCTAAGCTCGCTAACCGCGCCAACATCCTCAAGGTCTACGGCGCCGACCTGAAGATCCCCTTCGGCGGCTTCTGCCTGGGCGGCGAATACGCCAAGTCCAAGGCCATCGGCGGCCTCCTCGCCAACAACGAGAACGAAGCTTGGGAAGTAGGCCTCGGTTACGGCTGTTGCACCGACAGCAAGCTGGGCTTCAAGGTCGCTTACAAGGACATCGGTCAGAACTTCAACACCGCCGGCAACTGGGGCAGAATCGGCCGCTACTTCAACCCCTTGGATATCAAGGGTTGGGACGCTTGCGCCAAGTATGACTTCGGCAAGAGCTTCGGTATGTACGCCAAGTATCAGGACTACGATCCCGCGAACGGTATCGGAGTCGGCAATATCAAGAGCGTCGGCGGCGGTTTGAATTTCAATTTCGGCGCCAAGAACTCTTTCGGCGTGGAGTATGAGCGCGTTATAAACAAGGGTTATCGCGGCAACGGTGCCATCGGCAATCCCGCCAAGTCCACCTTTACTACCCTTACCTATAACTACAAGTTCAACCCCAACGCTAACTTCAAGATCGGCTATCAGTTCATCACCGACAAGAACGTTATGCCCTACGCTCCCGTCAAGGCCGACAGCGATGTCGCCTTCGCGCAGTTCAGCGTAAGCTTCTAATCAAACACAAAAAACGGACCCCTTCGGGGGTCCTTTTTTTATCGCGTCGGGTGTGGAAATGTGTCCGCTCCGATGTCTATTCTTTTATCACCTTCACGTTACAACTGTTCCCGTCAAAGAGTTCATCGTCCTTGCCCCGGTCTTTGTAGGTGACGGTGGTGTTTTTAAGGTACACCGTCAGGGGTTCGTCCTCCGGGGCGGTGGCGATAGATTTTTCGACTACGCCGGTGAAGAGCACGTTGTCGAAGGTCACATCCCGCAGTCTGTCGCCGGCGTGGAGGGTTCGGGGGTTGTCGCCGTAGTATTCCACCACGCGGTTGGGGTTCTCGACGATGAGGTTGCGGAAGACTATGTTGTGGGAGTGTTCCGCCGCGGGGAAGGTTTCGCTGGCGAAGAAGAGCATAATTGTGAGCAAGTTGTGCCGTCCCGCTTCCCGGGGGAGGATTTCGTTTCGGGATTTAACGATTGTCATTCTGTGGGGGTAGTATCCGGGGCCGTAGATGTGGCAGTTCTCCACAAGGATGTTGACGCCGCCCATGCGGAAGGCGTCGCAGGAGGTGTTCATGACGCAGTTGTTCACGTGGAGATCCCGAATGTTGATGCCCGCCACGCAGTCGTCGCCGGTGCGGAAGACGCAGCGGTTGATTTCCGTGTTTTCGCAGAAGTGGAGGTGGATGCCGTCGCTGCCGCCCAGGCATGTGACGTCGGTCATGGCGGTGTTTCGGCAGGCGTCAAGTTGGTGCATGAAGTTGCCGCTGTTTTGAACGGTGTAGCCCCGGAGAGTGATGTTTTCGCAGTTGGTGAGGAAGATGCCGTGGGGTCCCCGGTAGCCTTCCTCGCCGTTGGGGTCGTAGCAGTCACGGCCGTCAATCACGGAGCCGGGTTCGCCGATTACGGCGATGTTCTTGGCCCCGTAGGCGGAAATCATGGCCCGGCGGTACTCCGGCCAGGGTTTGAAGTTGTACTGCTGGGGAATCAGCTCCATGTCCGTGCGGAGATGTACCCCCTCCGGCACATCGAAGATTTTGTAATCGTCGCAGTTCTCGCTGCCGAGGAGCACCGCGCCGCTTTCCAGGTATAGCGTGGTGTCGGAGCCCATGAGGACGCCGGAGAAAAGATAGGATCCCTTGGGGAATACGATTGTGCCGCCCTTGTCCAGGACTTTCTGTATCTCCTCCGTTTGGTCCCACTTCGCGCCGGGTGTGACGCCGTAGTCGGTGATGATGTGTCTCATTTGTTTTCTCCCGTGTATTCGGTGTAGTCCCTGTATTCGTTGACGGTGAGTCCCCAGAAGATGTGGCCGTAAATTCGCAGTCTGCCATCGAAGTCGGAGCCGAGTTTGATATATTTCCCGTTGCCGCCGGTGGAGAGACCCACGATGTCCGTGTCGCATTTTGAGCGCAGTTCGATGTTGTTGTTTTTCGCCGAGGGAATGTCGGAAACGAGCCTGATAATCTTCACGTTCTCCGCGTTCTTTGCGGTCATGGCGGTTTTGACTCCGAAAGCGGCGAAGGAGAAGATGTCAATGTTCGCCACGTTTTTCAGGGTGAGGCCCACGGTGTGTTTGAAGGAGTAGGGGATGAGGTTTTCCGTGGCGGCTTTCGCTCTGCGGGAGTTTTCCCACCAGGTGCCGTAGGTGCACATGATGTATTCCAGCGCTCCGTCCCGGCTGCCCGTAACCTCAACGTTGCGGCTCAGGCAGGTGCCCCAAACGCCCCTGACCATAAAGTCCTCGGCGTGTTCGACAAGTATGCCCTTGTATGCCCGGACAAAGACAATGTCCTCAACACGGCATCCTTTGCCGCTCAGCCGGAACACATAGGGGTAGACGCTGTTTATGAGCGCCTTTTCCGAGTCGTGGGACATGCCCTCACAGCGTACCGTGAAGCCCCGGACAGCGCCGCCTTTGATGTCGAACACACAGTCGCCGGAGCGGCCTTTGCCGTAGGCGATGACGAGTTCGGTGCCGTTTTTGTGACCCCGGACTTCCACTCCCGCCGGCACGGTGATTTTTTCGGTGATTCGGTAGCTTCCCGCCGGCAGGAAAACGATTCCGCCGCCGGCTTTTTCCGCGTTGGCTACGGCTTTTTTCAAGTCGGATGCCTTGCGGAGGACGAACAGGTTTCGGGAAGCCTTTCGGCTGTCCCGGAGAGCGCGGGAAATCGACAGAGCGCCGGGAATTATGTCCTCGTCGGACACCTTCAGCTTGCAGTTCTCGTCGTCGGAAACCACCTTGGCTCCGTGGGTGTGAAAGACGTGGCCGTAGGCCTGTTTGGGCCAGGCGGGAACGCTTTCCTCCGATTCCGCGAAGATGGTGTTGTCGTAATATTCCGGGTCGATTGAGATGTCGTACATAAAGAGGTCGTCGCACTTGCCGGTGACCACCGCCTTGGCGCCTTCGCACGCTCTTCGGACCGCTTCCGGGCTCACCTTTTCGTACTCCGACAGGTATTTGCCGGAGACGTCGATGTTCACGTACTCGGAAATCTCGTAGTTACCGGTGTTTCGGAAGCCGTTGTTGAAGGCGGTGACGCAAAGGTTCTCAACGTGGGATGCGGTGCTGACGATGACGCCGTTCCAGGAATTGAGCAGAGTGATGCCGCGGATGCTCACGAGGGTGCTGTTCGCGGCGCCTATGGTGTAGGGGTATTCAACCGGAGAGGAGAGATTTTGCCGGGGGTAGTACACGCGGAGGTTCGCGATTTCCGCGTAGGAGCGGAGAGTGATGAAACAGCTCGGTGAGTCGCCGCCGCCGTTGCTTTCGTAGTCGGCAAGGAGCGTGGTTCGGTTGCCGTCGCCCGCAAGGGATACCCGTTCCGGCACGGTGACGGGCCTTGAGAGGGCGTATTCGCCCCGGGGCACGAAAACCGTTCCGCCGCCTTGGGCTTCCGCCGCGGAGAGGGCCTTAAGGAAAGCGGCTCTGTCGTCGGTTTTGCCGTCGCCCGCAGCGCCGAAATCGGTGACGGATATATTGTATATGATATCGCCGTCGGGGGAAAGACGGTATTCCGCCGAAACCGATCCGGCGAGGACGAGAAGTATGAAAAATGCTTTGATAATCGTTTTCATTTGAGTATGCCGCTTTTGTTCATTATATCATTGATTCCCGTGTTTATCAACAGGGAAAATTTTTTTGACTTTTTTCCCGAAAAGCCCTTGACAGGGGTTTCCCGGGGTGGTATAATACATACAATACAGATAGGAATTATGGTTTTTAATTCCGCCCTGTAAATTCCTTGCAATCGGAGGACAATCATGAAAGTTTACGACAAAATCACGGATCTCATCGGCGGTACGCCCCTTGTTAAGCTGGGCAAGTACGCGGAACAAAAGGACCTGGGCGCCACGGTTCTGGTGAAGTTGGAGTACTTCAACCCGGCGGGCAGCGTCAAGGACAGAATCGCCAAGGCCATGATCGACGACGCGGAAGAGCGGGGCGCTCTGAAGCCCGGTTCCGTCATCATCGAGCCCACCAGCGGCAACACCGGCATCGGTCTCGCTTCCGTGGCGGCGGCGAGAGGTTACAGAATCATTCTCACCATGCCCGAGACCATGAGCGTTGAGCGCAGAAATCTCCTGAAAGCCTACGGCGCGGAGTTGGTTCTCACCGAGGGTGCCAAGGGTATGAAGGGCGCCATCGCCAAGGCGGAGGAACTGGCGGCGGAGATCGAGGGCAGTTTCATTCCCGGTCAGTTCGTCAACCCCGCCAATCCGGCCATCCACCGCGCCACCACCGGTCCGGAGATTTGGCAGGACACCGACGGCAAGGTTGACATCTTCGTGGCCGGCGTGGGTACCGGCGGAACTCTCACCGGCGTGGGCGAATATCTGAAGTCCCAAAACCCCAACGTGAAGATTGTGGCCGTTGAGCCCGCCACTTCCCCGGTTCTCTCCGAAGGCAAGTCCGGCCCCCACAAGATTCAGGGCATCGGCGCCGGATTCGTGCCGGATACTCTGAACACCGGTATCTACGACGAGATTATTCCGGTTGAGAACGAGGACGCTTTCGCCGCCGGCAAGCTCATAGCCCGCACAGAGGGTTTCCTTGTGGGAATTTCCTCCGGCGCCGCGGTTCACGCCGCTTCCGTTCTGGCCAAACGGCCCGAGAACAAGGGCAAAGTAATAGTCGCCATCCTTCCGGATACCGGCGACAGATATCTTTCCACTCCTCTGTTTTCCGAATAAAAAAGGGAGCCCAAGGCTCCCTTCGGAAAGTCAGATTACGTAATCGTTCTCGTAAAGCTCGAGCTGCTTATCGAGCAAATCCTGAAGAGTTTTGCTGTCCAGGTAGTTGTTGATTACCCGGGAAAGACCCTTCCAAAGCGGATATGTGGCGCACTCGGCGCAGCGGCCGCAGTCCGGCGGATCCTGCTCCACGCAGGGCACCGGCGAAAGGGAACCTTCGGTTACCCGCAAAATCTCGCCTACGGTGTACTTATCCGGCGATTTGGCCAGCATATAACCGCCGTGGGCGCCCCGACCGGTTTTGAGAATGCCGGTGCTTTTGAAAGCGGAAATAATCTGCTCCAGATATTTTTTGGAAATGTTCTGCCGTTCGGCGATGTCCTTCAGGGAAACGTAACCGTTGTTGGCGTGCTCCGCCAAATCAATCATCATACGCAGAGCGTAGCGGCCTTTGGTTGAAATAGTCATAATATCACCCCCGTATTTATGACTTTATGATAACACAAAACACAAAGAAATTCAAGTATTCATATGGGAATTACGGTAATTAACCGAGAAAGAGAGGTATAAAATGAGCAAATACAGATTCGAGACACTTCAACTTCACGTGGGACAGGAACAGCCGGATCCGGCAACCGATTCCAGGGCGGTTCCCATTTACCAGACCACATCATACGTATTTCACGACTCCGCCCACGCCGCGGCCCGGTTCGGACTCACGGACCCCGGCAACATCTACGGCAGACTGACCAACTCCACTCAGGACGTGCTTGAGAAGAGAGTGGCGGCTCTCGAGGGCGGCGTGGCGGCGCTGGCAACCGCCTCCGGCGCGGCGGCAATCACCTACACCATTCAGGCGCTGGCCCAGCAGGGCGACCACATCGTGTCCCAGACCACCATATACGGCGGCACCTTCAATCTCCTTGCCCACACTTTGGCGGGCTTCGGCGTGGAGACATCCTTCGTTGATATCCACAATCTCGACGAGGTGAAGGCGGCCATCAGACCCAACACCAAGGCTATCTTCCTTGAGACTCTGGGCAATCCGGGCAGCGACATTCCGGACATCGACGCAATCAGCGAAATCGCCCACGCGGCGGGGATTCCGGTTGTCATAGACAACACCTTCGGCACCCCGTATCTCATCAGACCTTTGGAGCACGGCGCGGACATAGTTGTCCATTCCGCCACCAAGTTCCTGGGCGGCCACGGCACCACTTTGGGCGGCGTTATCGTCGACGGCGGCAAGTTCGACTGGAAAGCCTCCGGCAAGTACGCCCCCATCGCCGACCCCAACCCCAGCTATCACGGTATTTCCTTCGCCGACGCCGTGGGCCCGGCGGCATTCGTCACCTACATCAGAGCCATTTTGCTCCGCGACACCGGCGCCGCTATATCCCCCTTCAACGCTTTCCTGCTGCTGCAGGGCGTGGAGACCCTTTCCCTGCGCCTTGACCGCCACGCGGAGAACACCGCCAAGGTGGTTGAGTATCTGGCGAACCACCCCAAGGTGGCGAAGGTGAATCATCCCTCACTGCCGGACCATCCTCAGCACGATCTCTACAAGAAATACTTCCCCAAGGGCGGCGGGTCCATCTTTACCTTCGACATCAAGGGCGGACAGGAAGAGGCTTTCAAATTTATCGACAGCCTTGAGATTTTCTCCCTGCTGGCAAACGTGGCGGACGTGAAATCCCTGGTTATCCACCCCGCTACCACCACCCACTCTCAGCTCACCACCGAGGAGCTGGAGGCCCAGGATATCCATCCCGGCACCATCAGACTTTCCGTAGGCACCGAGCATATCGACGACATTATCGGCGACCTCGAGAAAGGTTTCGCATCATTGGCATAGTACTTTGTCCTTCTGTGAATGGGCTCCCGAGTAGCGCGGGAGCCCTCTTTTTTGCCG
>JAGDDM010000169.1 GCA_017958015.1 Abditibacteriota bacterium
CTTTGTTTACACTATATTGTTTCTGTCGAACGGTCTTGTTCACCAACTGCTGAATATGTTTGAGTTCATTTGCAATATAGTCCGGTGCGCCATCAATAAGCGTCCAGTTTTCAATGTTGTCATTGCAATTAACCCAATCAAAGAAGTCTTTGTGTTTTATGCTAATTGACACCGTATAACTCCTTATACCGCCTTACGTATTACTTATAGATATTATACCCGTTGGAGCCCCTTCTTGGCAATAAGTTTTCGACAAATATTCGGCGTGACAAAAGGCCCTTTTTATGTTACAATATAAGTAATGCCTTTAGGAGGTCTTTTGCAATGAAAATCGAAGGAACACTCACCGCTCTCGTCACCCCCATGCGTGACGATCTTTCCGTTGACTTTGAGGGTCTGCGGAAAAACGTTGAGTTTCAGATATCCGAGGGAATCGACGGCGTGCTCCCCGTGGGCACCAGCGGCGAATCCCCCACTTTAAGCCACGCGGAACACAACGACGTGGTCAAGGAGACGGTTAAGGCCGCCGCCAAGCGCTGCCGGGTTCTCGCCGGCTGCGGAAGCAACTCCACCGCCGAAATGCTTAAAAGCACCGCCGCCGCCCACGAAAACGGCGCAGATGCTTCCCTCATGGTTGACTGCTACTACAACGGCCCTTCCTCCGAGGAGCTTATGCTGAACTACTACGCTCCCGCCGCGGAGGCTTTCCCGGATATGTCCTTCGTCCCCTACGTCATCCCCGGACGCTCCGGCACCGAGCTCACCGCCGTCGATCTGGCTGTTCTCGCGGGCAAGTATCCCAACATCCGCACCGTGAAGGAAGCCACAGGCAACATCGAGCGCATGAAGTACGAGCGCAAACTCCTGGGCGACGATTTCTCGATTTTGAGCGGCGACGACGACCTCACCTTCACCCTCATGACCGACCCGGAAATCAGAGCCAACGGCGTCATCTCCGTTATCAGCAACATTTTCCCCGGCGCCTTGGTTAAGATGGTAAACCTCATTAAGTCCGGCGACGTCGGCGAGGCGGAGAAGATTAAGGACAACATCGCTCCCCTGCTCTGCTGCGTCACCGTGAAAGCGAAGAACACCCGGACGCTCCCCGGCGGCGAAAAGGTCGAAGCCGTTGACCGCTACCGCAACCCTCTGCCCATAAAGACTCTCATGTCCATGCTGGGACTCCCCGCCGGCGCCTGCCGCAAACCTCTGGGGGCCATGTCCGCCGAAGGTATTCGGATTCTCAAAGACGCCGCCATCGCCGTTTGGAACAACGACAAGTCCGTCTACGACCCCATGCAGTCCTTCTACAACATCGACGTTGAGAAAGTCCTCTTCGGAGACAAGTAATTGAAATACCCCGTCCTTGCCCTCATCCTCGCTCTGCTGGCGGCGCCGGCCTTTGCCGACCTGCCCGCGGACGCGGCTTTGGATCAAAAGGTTGAGTTCTCCTCCGCCGGCGAACCGCTGTGGGAAGTTTTCGACAAACTTTCCGCAGTGGCGTCGGTGAACCTTTTTTGCGGCAAGGACGAAAACGATTGGGTCGTCCGGGACCGGAAAATCATCATCGCCTCCAGGTCCATGTCCCTGCGGGAGATTATGAATCTCACCGCCGACATTTGCGACTTCGCCTGGATGAAAGAGGCCAAAGGTTACAGACTCCTCCAGACCCCCGAACAAGCCGCCGCGGAAGCCAAACAGCGAACGGACGCCGGCAACAAAACCGCCGCCCAAAAGGCCCTTGAGGTCCGGAGAACAAAGGCTCTCGAGGACACCGCGGCGCTCAAAAACGCCCCTAACAAGGATGCCCTCAAAAAGTCCGCTCCCTGGCAGTATCTGCTTGCCACCACTCCCCTCGGCGAGGACGCGGCCGCTTTCATAAACGAGTACGAACCGGCAAAGAAGGCCTTCACCGAAGGCAAAAGCCTCAGCTTCCCCGTTACCGACCTGTCCGCCCCCCTCTCCGCCCGCGTCGAGCGCATCGTCAAGTGTTACGACAACATCGAGCGCACATTGAACGCCTCGGATGAAGCGGAGACGGATATGTTCGTGGGCGCCAAGAGAATATATATCCACATTAACCCCGAACGAATCACCGCCGACGACGCCGACGCCCAGGGTCTTATGGGCAAAATAAGCGTCACCTGCAAAAACGAGACGGTGGAGATACCGATTTACGAGCCCGGCAGCAAGGTTGCCAACGCAATCGGCAAGGGAATCCTGGCCATGGAAGCGGGAGAATCCGCCCCCAAAGTGGCAAAGGAACTCTCCGACGAACTGACATCCGTAGCCGCCCGGGCCGCCAAGCGAAACCTCGCAAGCGTCCCCACCGGCGGTATATTCGACGCCAAACTCACTCTTTCCCCCACGGACAAACAGATTCCCGCCGCCACGGTGCTCTATCAGCTCTCCAAAGCCGCGAACGTCAACGTGATTTCAGACTACTACCCCATGATCGTTCCGGTGATGGAAGGCGGCGAGCTCACCGCCGGCAGAGTCACCGCCCTTTTCGACGCCCTCTACGGCAAAATCCACGAGATTAAAGGCGCCACTCTCGTTTTCAAAAGCACCGACCGAGCGGTTAAGCGCGCCTGGGAAGTGCCCGGCGTGTGGATGAACTACTGGCTCTCGAACGGCAGATACAACGGCGGCCTCGGCATAGGCGACTTTATTCAGATTGCCGGCCTCCGGGACGAACAGTTGGACAACACCGTCGCTTCCGACATCGACCTCATGCGCATGGGAGCGGGTGAGGCGATAAAGAACCGCAATCTCCTGCGCTTTATGCTCAATCTAAACGACGAGGAGATGAAAGCCCTCTGCAACCTGAAGCTGGCCGTAAACAAGCTGGACAAGGACAAAATCGAGCTTCTCCGCAGGGCTCTGGCGGACTACGACGCCATGCTTCCGGCGGAGATCACGGACAAGGAATACGCCCTGCTCACGAGCGAGAACATCAACAACGACACTATTAAATATATCTTCGCCTACCACGACATGACCGGCGAAAAGCCGGCGGCCACGGTGGAAATGATTCAGGGCATAGCCTTCAAAACAAAGGACGAAGTGCCGGAAGGCATAAAGCCGGAGAACCGGAATTGAAACGGCGAAAGGAAGAACCCAAAAAACCCGTAATACCCGGAAAAGTGACCTTCAGTTACGCCTCGGAGTCCCTGGAGCGGCAGAAGAACTACGTCAAAAAACCCTCCAAAATCTTCGTGGCCTGGCGAAAGACAAAGAGATTTTTCCGGAGGATGAGACGTTGGCGGATTCCGAAATACGTCAAGACAACCCTGAAAGACATGCGCAGAATCAGGGCGCCCAAGATTAAACCCATCAAGATTCGCATGACAAGCAAAGACGTGATTATCGTAACCGGAATCGCGGTTATTATCATGGCCTTTCTGGTGTTCATGGTTTACAAATATTACAGAGTGGAATACAGACCTTATTGGTGGTAAGATGCTTATTATCGGTGAAAGAATCAACACAAGCAGAAAAACAAAAGGCGAAAGCGTCGTTGAGGCGGCGGTTGTCGCCCGGAACGCGGCTTTCGTTTCCGACCTGGCGGCCAAGCAGTCGGAAGCCGGGGCGGATTATATCGACATCAACGCGGGAACAATCGCCTTCGACGAGCCCGCCTCCCTCACGTGGCTGGCGGAAACGGTCCAATCCTCCTGCGACAAACCCGTATCCTTCGACAGTCCCAGCGGAGAGGCCCTCACCGCCGCTTTGTCGGTTTACGACTCCTCCCGGGGCGTGCCCATGATTAATTCCGTCACCCTTGAGGATGCCCGTTTCGACGCCATGGTTCCTCTCGCTTTGGAATACAAGGCCAAAATAGTCGCCCTCGCCATGCCGGAGGACAGTTTGGACAACTCACCGGAAGCGCGAATCGGAGCGGCTGAAACCCTCATCGGCAAACTCACGGAAGCGGGAATAAAGATTGACAATATCTACGTGGACCCGCTGACCTTCCCCATCTCCACCGGCGATGACGCGGCGGTGAACACTTTGGCTGTAATGCGGGCCGTCCGGAAAGCCTATCCGGAGGTCCATATTGTGGCGGGTCTCAGCAACGTATCCCACGGACTGCCCTGTCGTAAGGTCATTAACAGAGCCATGATGCCTCTGGCTATCGAGGCGGGACTCGACGCGGCCATCGCCGACCCCCTTGACAGGGAACTCATGGCCGTAACCGCCGCGGCGGAAATGCTTTTGGGCAAAGACGAATTTTGCATGAACTACATCGGACTCGCCAGAGCCGGAAAATTAATATAAAAACAGGGAGACTCAATGCTTTCAGACATCGAAATCGCCTCCGCGGCGAAACCCCTTCACATAAAAGACGTTGCCGCCAAACTCGGCATATCGGAAGACGAACTTATCTGCTACGGAACGGACAAGGCGAAAGTCAAGGCCGCCCCCAAAACTCCGAAAGCGAAACTCATACTTGTAACCGCCGTCACCCCCACCCCTGCCGGTGAGGGAAAGACAACCGTCACCGTGGGTCTGGGAGACGCTCTCGCCCGGAAAAACATATCCGTCTGCATAGCCCTTCGGGAGCCCTCTCTGGGCCCCTGTTTCGGCGTTAAAGGCGGCGCGGCCGGCGGAGGATACGCTCAGGTCGTCCCCATGGAGGATATCAATCTCCACTTCACCGGCGACTTCCACGCCGTCACCACCGCCCACAACCTGCTGGCGGCGGTCCTGGACAACTCAATCTATCAGGGCAACCCCCTTAACATCGACCCGGACACCGTCACCTGGAAACGGGTTATGGACATGAACGAACGGGAGCTGCGGCAGATTATCATCGGCATCGGCGGCAAAACCAACGGCGTCATCCGGGAAAGCGGTTTCGACATCACCACCGCTTCGGAAATCATGGCGCTCCTGTGCCTTGCCGACGATAGGGAAGATTTGAAAAAGCGCCTTGAACGGATTATCGTGGCCAAAACCAAAACCGGCGAGTACGTCACCGCTAAGGATTTGAATGTGGCCGACGCCATGGCGGTCATCCTCAAAGACGCGGTGCACCCCAACCTTGTTCAGACTCTGGAAAACACCCCCGCCTTCGTCCACGGCGGTCCCTTCGCCAACATCGCCCACGGCTGCAACAGCGTCAGAGCCACCAAAACAGCCATGGGACTGGCGGACTACGTTGTCACCGAAGCGGGATTCGCCAGCGATTTGGGCGCCCAGAAGTTCTTCGACATCAAGTGCCGGGCCGCGGGGCTTACGCCCTCAGCGGTTGTCATCGTCTGCACCGTTCGCGCTCTCAAGATGCACGGCGGTGTGAAGCTGGCGGACTTGGGCGCGGAGAACGTTGAAGCCGTAAAGACCGGTCTCGCCAATTTGGACAAGCACATCGAGAACATGCGGCTCTACGGCCTTGAGCCCATCGTGGCGGTAAACAAATTCGTGAAAGACACCGAGGCGGAAGTGAAAGCCGTTCTTGATTACTGCGCGGAAACGGGAGCTGTCTGCGCTCTTGCGGACGTGTGGGCCAAAGGCGGCGAAGGCGGAGCGGAACTGGCGGAAAAAGTGATTGACGCCTGCGAAAAGAAGTCCGACTTCAGACTCCTCTACGACGACAATATGACGCTTGCGGAGAAAATCGAGACCGTGGCAAAGAAGATTTACGGAGCGCAGGGCGTGGATTTCGACCCCAAGGCGAAAAAGCAGCTGGCGGAACTTCAGGAGCATTTCGGAAAGATGCCCGTCTGCGTGGCCAAGACCCAAAACTCCCTCTCCGACAATCCCAAACTCCCTGGCAGACCCACCGGTTTCAGAGTGCGGGTTCGGGAAGCCAAGGTCAGCGCCGGCGCCGGATTCGTGGTTGCCCTTGCCGGCAACATTATGACAATGCCCGGACTGCCCAAAGTCCCCGCCGCCGAGAAAATCGGTATAAACGACGACGGAACCGTATTCGGTTTATTCTGAGATAACAAGACCCCTCAAAAGGGGTTTTGATTTTTGAGTGACGAAATGATAACGGAAACGAAATTTTTCGAAAGCCCCGTTGACGGCACGAAACAGCGGTATATAATCGAGTATCCGGAATCCGGAAAAGCGGATCTTACGGTTGTGTATCTCCACAGCGGCATCCACCCCGCGGAACAGGGATTCAAACGGAGCGCGGAATGGGGATTCGCTCCGGTGGGCGACGAAACCGCCGCCCGGGGCGGAGTGTATATCTCCCCGGACTATCGCGGCGACTCCTGGTACAACGAAGCGGCGGAAGCGGACATACTCTATCTCGTAAACCGCGCGTCGGAATCCTTCGGAACTAAAAGGCTCATACTCGTGGGCACCTCCATGGGAGGCGGCGCGGCTCTGGCTTTCGCCGAAGGGCACAGCGACATGGTTGACGGCGTAATCGCCATCGCCCCGGCCCTCAATATTTTGGATGTGTACCGGGAAAACGAGGCGGCTCCGGACTACTTCAACCGTTCCATCGTCCGCACCATCGTCCGGGCCTACGGCGGCACTCCCGAAGAAAAGGGAGAAAGCTACTATGTTTCCAGATCCGCCGAAGGATGCCCGGACAACCTGACAATGCCCGTGGTAATCCGCCAGGGCGACGGGGACAAAACCCTCTCCGTGGAGGACACCAGACGCTTCGTCTGCGATGCCCTCGATCGCGGCGTCAATGTGCTCTACGACGAAATCCCCTTCGCCACCCACGACTCCGTGACGGCGAACATACCCTGGAAAGAATACTTCGACTTTGTTATAGGTGAACAACAATGAAAAAGTACGCTCACATTTTCATATACGCTTTCATCGCCCTGGTGTCGCTGGGAATAATGATTTATCACAGCGGAGATTTTTCTCTGTGGAATGACGACATGGCAATGCTGGGCATGTGCTCCAAAGGGTTTACTTTCCGCGAAATGATTCGGTCGGCGGTGGAAAACGACAGAATGCCCGTGCTCTACCACATTCTGTTTTTCTTGTTTAACAAGTTCGCTGTAGGCGACTTCGCTTTCAAGTTCTCCTCCATGATTTTCACCGCCGCCGGCATATTCACATGCGGGCTTTTGGGCAAAAGATTGGGAAACACAATCGTCGGCACGATAACCGCCTGCGTGTCCGCTTATCAGATCTGCTCGCCCTTCGGAGATTTTCTGCGGCCCTACGCCATGCTCTTTTTCGTCATGTCCGTGGTTTTCCTCCTGTACGCAAAGCGTTTTGAGGAACGGGGAAACGAAACAATAAAAACGCAAATAATTCTCGGTGTCATATACGGTATAGCCGTAAATCTGCACTATACCGCCATACTCGTTCTGTTCGTGCTTTTTATCACCGATCTCGTAATGATTTTATCGAAGAAAAGCAAACCCGTCGCTTTTGTTTCGTACATCGTATGCGCACTGATGTTCATTCCTTGGTTTATTATAGGCATTATCGTACCGGCAATTAAAGGAAACTCCTACATGGCGGCGAGAGTTGCCGAAGACACGGTCCCGCTTACACGGGGACAAATGAAAAAAAGACTCCTGGACATGAAAAGCCTGACACCTTTCATTCCCGGTCTCGCGGTCTACTGTCTCGTTTTGCTTGCCGCGCTTAAAAACAGACTTACGGACAAGGATCGGATTTGCGGTGTTTTCATTGTCGCTTTCGTTATAAATTTCGTAATCGTCACGATTCTCGGGAGAGACCCGGCGCTGTATCTTTCCTCCCGGTTTTACGTACCGGTCATGCCGGTTCTCGCCGTTTGTATGGGGTTATCGGTATCTTGGATAGTAAATTCGATACATCTTCCCCGTATCGCCGGAGTCGCCGTTGCTTTCACCGCCGTGGCGATATGCCTGTTTTGCGTACACAAATCCTATCTGCCTGGCAGCAGGTTTTTATAAACAACCATAAAAGCGGCACATATAAAGAAGCGGCGGAATATCTTCTCTCCCGAAAGGACATACACAGCCCCCATACTCTTGTGGCGGAAGCGGATTGCACCGTAATGCGATACCTCGGCTGGCACGACCACTACCTCACCGAAGATCTGACCGCAGAAGAAGTTCGTGTCCCCGCCAGAGTTCTGCCGATACCGAACAACGTAAATAAAATATACTACTGCCAAAACTTCGGCCACCGGGACGGAATGGACAAGGAACGGGCCGCTCTTCTCCGGGATTTCAACCTCACATCCACCGAAATCATAACGGGAAAAATGGGGTACGGAAAGACAATAATAGAAGTCTACGAACGCCGAAAAACCGATTAACGAAATCATTACATCATTCAACTTCAATTTTGTGACGGAAAAAAATGACAAAAAAGCACGCTCACATTTTCATATACGCTTTCATCGCCCTTGCGTCGCTGGGAATAATGATTTATCACAGCAACGACTATTCCCTTTCCATAGACGA
>JAGDDM010000170.1 GCA_017958015.1 Abditibacteriota bacterium
CGGAGGTTCTGCCGGTGGTTCCGTCGTGGCAAATCATGACTTTCTTGTCACGGGTGAAGTAGACATCCACCTCGGTACCGTCGGCGTTCTCGACCCAGGCCAGCGTGATGGCGGAGACGGTGTTCTCCGGAGCGGCGTGGGAGGCTCCTCTGTGGGCCACGATGTCGATGGCGAAAGAGGGGGCGGACAGGGCGGCAACAGCCGCGGTGAGTGATAAAATACTGCGAATGTTCATGATAAAAAACCTCCGAATATAGATTACAGATTATATATATTATACTACTTTTCGGGATGATAAACAATGTTTTTTTACAAAAAACGAGCACCTTTCGGAACCGGAGTCTAATGGGGGCTCGGGAGCGGCATCGGACTCGTGTCCGAATTTGACGGATTATTCCGAAATACGGTAAAATGAACTGTAAATACGTACTTCGGAGGATATCATGAAGAAACTTTTTTCCGTTTTACTCCTTTTAGCCCTGGCCGGGGCGGTTTCCGCTTCCGGTATAAAGGTGGATTCCGCCGGGAAAACCGCCCTTATCGAAAACGGCAGGATTCGAATCACGGTGGACTTTTCCTCAAAGCTCAACGCCACCGGCCTCACGGATTTGAAAACCGGCAAGGTTTACGCCGACTCCCACTATGTTTGGGGCATGGGCGAGGCGGTTGTTGCCGGGGCGCCGAAGGCGGCCAAGAACTCGGTGACTTTTAAGGCTGAAATCGGTGATGTGACGGTCACCCAAGTGTTCGCGGTGCCGAAAGAGAAGGACGTCATAACCGAGACGATAACCATCGCAAACCCCACGGACAAGGTCATCGACACAAGCGCCTTCCGCTGCGGTTTCACTCATAAAATCGGCGCGGGCAGCGACGACAGAGTTTGCGACGTGCCCTTCCGCCGCCACTCCGAAACCGGCGATTACAACGATTTCGCCCTCAGGGATTTCTTCGGCAAAGAAAACACCTTTTCCGCCATGCGCAGTCCCATATACGACCGGCGGAAAACGGATCAGTGGGGCGCGGAAGGATGGGCCCGATACGACGGTGGCAATGTTTTGCTGGTGTCCAAATACAACCCGACTTCCATGGAATGGTCCCTCATTCAGCCCCTGACCGTGGGAGACGATAAATATATCCGCTTCGGCGGCGCGGGGACATGGAAGCTGGGAGACCCGGACGGAGCCTTGTCTCTTGATCCGGGCGAGTCCTTCACCTTCGGCGAGACCCGCTACAAAATCATGGACGGCGACTGGAAAACCGCCTACTACGACTACCGCTCATACCTGAACACCAAGGGCGTGGTCATCGGGACGAACTACAATCCCCCCGTTCACTGGAACGAACTCTACGACAACCCCCTCCTTACGGTGATGGGCGACTCCCTGGAGAACCGGGCCAAATACTACCGCCGGGAGGATATGGCCATCGAGCTTGCCAAGGCGGAGGAAATGGGCTGCGAGGCTTTCTACATGGACCCCGGCTGGGACGACAAGGGTTTCGGCTCCTTCCTGTGGGCGGAGGACCGCCTGGGAGATCTCACGGACTTCGTTGACTGGATGGACAAAACATACGGCATTCACAAGCTGGCTCTCCACACTCCCATCGCTCCCTGGTGCGACGCCAACCAATTCCCGGAGGACGCCCGGGTGATGAACGAGGACGGCACCCGGCAGCCCATAGTCTGCGTGGCGTCGAAGCAGTACCGAAAGGAAATTTCGGAACGCCTATCGCTTCTCGCCCACAAGGGCGCCTATTATTACCTCTTTGACGGCAGTTGGTACGAGCATATTTGTTACGACCCGAACCACGGCCACGGCGTGCCGAAAACCCGGCAGGACCATATCGACGGCATTCTCGCCAACATTCGGGCCACCAAGGCCCTGGCCCCGGAGGTTATGATCGAGCAGCACGATATGATTACGGGCCCCGGCACTCCCCGGTACACTCCCATGTACCTGTTCTACGGCATAAAGAACGGTATCGAGGAACTCTGGGCCCACGAGTATATGAACGAGCCTTTGGACGACGTTCTCTCCCGCCGGGCGGCGGCTCTCTACTACAACGATATGGGCGTTGACACCCCCATCTATCTCCACATCGATTTGCGGCAGGACAACCGGAACGCCACGGCGCTGTGGTGGTATTACAGCACCTGTCGGCATATGGGCATGGGCGGTAAATCCGCGGACCCGGTTATTTGGAACGCCCAGAAGAACGCCACCAAACTCTACAAGGCCAACAAGGATTTCTACACCCGGGGCGTATTCTACGGCATCAACGAGACCTGCCACGGCCATACCCTTCCGGAGCCTGAAAAGACGGTTCTCAATATATTCAATCTCGACGACAAGGCCGCGGACATGACCTTTACCTTCACCTTCGCCGACATAGGTTTGAAGCCGGGACTTTTGGACGTTGAGGGAGCGGAGGCCGCTGTGGACGGCAACAATATCACCGTAACCGCGAAAAACGTCCCCTCCGTGGGCAACGCCTTCGTTAAACTCCACCGGGTGAACCCCAAGAAGGCGGCGAAAGTGACCGGAAAAGTTACCCTTTCCGCCACCGGTGAACCTCTCCCGGGAGCGGTGGTGACAATCGGCGGATACGGAACGACAACAGCCTTCGACGGCTCCTATTCGCTCTATGTCCCCGCCGGAACCCACACCGCCTCGGCGGAAATCGGCGGAGTCTCTTCCGACCCGGTGTCCCTTGTCGTCAAAAAGGGCGGCGCCGCCGCGGACTTCGTCGTCAAGGGAAGCGTCATCGAGGGCAAGGTGGTGAATACCATGGGCATGCCGGTGGCGAACGCCGTCGTTTCCGACCCGAAAGCCGGCCTAAACGCCGTTACGGACGAAACCGGCGATTACAGACTTATACTTCCCGCCGGCGGGTACAATCTCACCGCCGCCTCCTTCGGCTCCGGCGTTTCGGAAAAGAAAGCGAGAGTGGGCGAGGGCAAATCCGCCCGGTGCGATTTCGAGATTGACGCACTGCTGGGCGTCTGGAACGTAAGCAAAGACTTCCACAACAAGCCCGACTCCGACAGCCCTTGGCAGTACGGCTATGTGGGCGACAACGGACTTTTCACCCTGATAGGCGTCAATGAGCGCCACGGCATCGCCGGTCTGGGCGGCTGGGGCAGTATCAACACATCTCTCATCGCCCGGAACGGTAACACCAATGCTTGGATGGACGGTTTCTCCTACCTTGAGGGCAGACAGGTGTGTATGCACCCCAACATCGCCAAGGGCAACGGCGCCGTTACCCGCTGGACATCCCCCATCGCCGGCACCGTGGTTGTCTACGGCAGATTCACAGCCCAGTCGTACAACGACACCACCGACTGCGGCGTGAAGTTTATCTTCAACGGCAAACCCATCGCGGAGGGCGGAGTCAGCGGATTCTTCGGCAGAGGAACGAACAACTTCAAAGATGCGGTGGGGGACAAAGTCGAGTTTAGGTTTAACGACATCCGGGACATCAAACCGGACGACAACTACGACTTTCTGTCCGCTCCGGCTAACGGCAGACTGAGCTCCCAGCTGGTTGCCCTTGACGCCACCATCGCCGCCGCGGCGGAAATCGGCGACGATTCCGACGCCGAGGGCTTCGACAACAATACCCACGTTTTCGCCGTGGGCAAAGCGGTGTCCGTCACCGGCTCCGAGGCGGTTGTGGCCACCGACAAAGGCTCCGTCACCTTCGTTAAGGCC
>JAGDDM010000171.1 GCA_017958015.1 Abditibacteriota bacterium
CGCGACGATGAAAAGCAGCATGACAAAAACAATCATTTTTTTCATCTTAATTACCTCCTACGGAAGGCGAAGCCGACGATTCCCGCTCCGCCGAAAGCGAGAGCCAGCAGGGAGGAGGGCTCGGGCACCTCGGCGGTACCGGATTCCGGGAAAGTAAATTCCACCGTTCCCGATGTATTGTCTCCTATGTAATAGCCGTATGCGTGATACTCATTGAAAGTTTCCTGCGGAACCGAAAATCCGAAAGAAACCGATGTCGCTTCAAAAGGATTTTCCAAGGCGGAAGAACCTCCGCCATTATATTGCTTGCGACCTAATTCATATACACCGTCGCCTTTCCAATCGATTGAGTAAACCAATACATAATCGGGATCGTCATTATAGAAACCGACAGAAATTTTGCCGCGATTTTCGGGCGATATCCCTTCGATATTCATAATGTTGCCGTCGATGATATTTACCCAATATTTGAGAAGATCGTCAAAACCGGTAATGTTTACCGTGAAAGAGGTTGTTTTGTAATCGATTATAAGACCCGGAGAAACATTATCGCTCAGGAACACCGCGCGCGGATTATTTTCATCAACCCACATTTCGGAATTCGCGTGAACCGTAAAACCGGCGGTGCCGCTGTCTTCCATCAAACCATCGTAAAACACCGGTTTGAACACATCGTTTTCCTTGTCATAGGTATGAATACCCCAGTCGGTGACAGTGACACGGGCAAAAGCCGAACCACACACAGCGCAAAGCGCGAAAACCAGCAGTAATTTCTTCATTTCCGTCTCCTTTAACGTACACGATTTCTCGGCGGATACTAACCGCCGGGGGTAATACAAAAAACACCCGCAGACAAACACTCCTTTGGTCAAGGAGTAAATGAATCGGGACATGTATATTGACGACCCGCCCCGGAGAATTGTTCCGTTCTTTTGAAAAAAATTCGATTTTACCCCCGTTTTTCGCCGGCGGCGGCGGGATTTCTTGATAAATTTTCGTTTTAGTAGTATTATATAGCGTAATAATACAAAAGGAGCGCGTAAAACGATGGACAGAGTGAGAATAGCCTTTTTCGGCAAACGGAACGCGGGGAAGTCGAGCCTTGTGAACGCGGTGACGAACCAGCGGGTGTCCATCGTCTCCGACGTGCCCGGCACCACCACTGACCCGGTCACCAAAACAATGGAGATTCTCCCCATCGGCCCCGTGGCGGTCATCGACACCGCGGGTTTGGACGACGTGGGGGAGCTGGGTGAGCTTCGGGTTAAACGCTCCTACCGCATCCTGGAAAACGCGGACATCGCGGTTTTGGTTATCGAGGCGGGCAATATTCCGGACGAAACGGAGTCCGAATTACTGAGAGAAACCGCCCGCCGGAAGGTGCCCACCGTCATCGTCGGCGCCAAAACCGATCTCGGCGGCGACCCCGCCGTCACCGAGGCGGCGGCCCGGGCGCTGGGCATACATTATATATCCCTTTCCGCTCTCACCGGCGAGGGGGTGAACGATTTTCGGGAGCTGCTGGGCAAGGTGGCCGAGGGCATAGGCGAAGCCCGTCCCATAGGGGACATGCTGAAGCCCGGGGACGCCGTTGTTCTCGTTGTTCCCATCGATTCCGCCGCTCCCAAGGGCAGGCTGATTCTGCCCCAGGTGACGGTGCTTCGGGACGTTCTGGACGCGGACGCTTCCGCCTGCGTGTGCAAGCCGAGCGAGCTTGCGGGAGTCCTCAAGGGTCTTAAGGACAAACCGAGGATTGTTGTCACCGACTCCCAGGCCTTCGGGGAGGTGGCGGAGATTGTGCCGGAGGATGTTCCCCTTACGGGCTTTTCCCTGCTCATGGCTCGGATGAAGGGGGACCTGGCGGGTTTTATCGAGGGCATAAAGGCTCTCAAAAACCTGAGGTCCGGGGCGAGGATTTTGATTTCCGAGGGCTGCACTCACCACCGCCAATGCGACGACATCGGCACGGTGAAGATTCCCCGGGTTCTGCGGAAGATGTGCGAAAATCCGGAGTTTGTTTTCTCCTCCGGCAACGATTTTCCGGACGACGTATCCGATTTCGATTTGATAGTTCATTGCGGCGGCTGCATGCTCAACCGCCGAGAGGTTTTGTACCGGCAACGAAAGGCCGCCGAGGCGGGAGTGCCCATGACCAACTACGGCATGGTGCTGTCTCTGGCCGCGGGTATATTCGACAGGGCGTCAAAGCCCTTTGAGACACTTACGGAGAGTGACAAATGAGACTTAAATCCCTATTCCTTATTCTTCTCGCCCTGCTGTGCGCCGGGGCCTACGCCCAGGAAAAGCGCCTTGAGAGCGGCAACGTGGAAGTGTATTACGACGCCAAGTACGAGGCTCAGGCCAAGAAGGTTTTGAACACCGTGGCGGAGCCCGTTTCCGAGTCTCTCACCATGAGCAAGCGCACGGCGAAACTCCTTTCCGACACCGAGGGGTTGTCGAACTACATCGTCACCCTCCTGGCGGCGCCGGAGCAGAAAACCTACACCAAGAACGAGCTGGACCGCTACGACCGGGAGGCCCGGGCTTTCATCAAGACCTTTTCCAAGTTCAAACTTTTCTCCAAGGATGAGGCCGTGAAAACCAAGGGCATCGACGCCGGCGTGGTGATGGTGCGCTACGACGAGGAAAAAGACGACTTCAACATGGTGATTGAGACCAACGCCATCACCGAGGAAATGCTTGACCGCAGCTACATGCCGGTAATCATCAACTCCGACGGCTCAATCCGCTCCGAGGACAAGTTGGTGGGCATCGCTCTGCTCTATCTGGGGTCCGGCGACCGCATGTCCGTGGTGCCGGTCCACAAGACCGTGTCCCTTCTCGTTGAGGACAAACTGCGGTTCTACAACCCCCTTGCCCGGTGGTTCACCGAGGGCGTGGCCTCCTACGTCACCGTGAAGGCGGTGGAGAAGTACAACCCGGAACTGAAGGACGTTCTGCGGGAAATGTTCGCCCCCGACGAGGCGGCGGCAAAGAACAGAGACCTCGTAAATCTCTACGCCGCCCCCCAGGCCAACTTCGAGAACAGACAGGATCCCCACTATTCGGTGCAAAGGGAAATCGCCTCCGCCAAGTATATCTACGAGCTGATGACGAAGATTCTCGGGGAAAACGGCGAGAAGCTGCTGCCGGAGATTGTTAAACCCCTGAAATACGTGGGCAACCCGGGAAACGTCAAGATCTTCGCCGCCGCGGACAAAGTCACCGGCAAGAACACCAAGGATATGCTCTTGGAGTATTCCCCCGCCAACGTGAAAAGCGAGGTGGGCAACAAGGCGGCGGTTGATTCCTTTGTGAAGCGGGCGGAGGAAGCCGCCAAGAACAAGGACTACGAGGGCTGCTCCAAACTCCTGTGGGACGCCATTCAGATTGAGCCGGAAGACAGCGATTTGTACCTTAACCACGCTTGGGCGGAGCGCATGTGCGGCAGAACCGCCAACGCGGAGACAAGAATCGTGCTGGGCGCCTGCTTCCTGAAAGAGGGCAAGGCCACCGCCAACTTCATCTACCCCGAGGACAAGGACTGCGCCAAAGAGGGACTCTACATCATGGGCAGACTTTGCGTTCTCTTCGGCGATTTGAAGAACGCCGAGATGATTTTCAACTCAATCCTGAAATACTACCCGGACCACAAGGACGCCGCAAGCGGTGTGGAGCAGATTACGCGTATAAGCGGGGCGAAGTGACGAAACGCTGGGAAACTCCGGCGGAGAAAAACGCTTTCTACCTGTCTAAAAAGGTCTTCGCCGCCATGAGGGACCACCGCATGGTGGAGGAGGGCGACAGAATCCTCATCGGGCTCTCCGGGGGCAAGGACAGTTTGGCCCTCATGTACCTGCTGGGTTACATGCGCCGGTATTCGGAAGTGCCCTACGAGGCGGTGCTCTGCCACGTGGCCGCCGACGCCAAGGGGGAGATAAAAGTCTCACCGGCAATCCGGAAAATCATGGAGGAGTCGGGGCTGCCTTATATAATAAAGGAAATCGACACAACCGGGGAGGAACTGCCCCTCACCTGCGCCCGCTGCGCCAGACTCCGGCGCAAGGCCCTTTTCGAGGCGGCAAAAGAAGCGGGCTGCAAGAAGCTGGCCCTGGGGCACAGGCTGGAGGATTTCGCCGCCACGGCCCTTATGAATCTTTTCTCCTCCGGCCGGTTGGAGACGATGGCTTACAGGCGGGAGTATTTCGGCGGTGAGCTGACGGTTATCCGCCCCATAGCCTATCTGCGGGAGACGGACGTCAGGACAATGACCGCCGCCGCGGGGCTGGAGCCGGTTCCCACGGAGTGTCCCTTGGCGGGGCAGACGGCCCGGTCGGAGTCGGAAGAGATACTGGCCGCCGCGCGCAAAGCTTTCAGAGGCGCGGCGTACAACATAGTACACGCTTCGGATGTGATAAACGAATGATATTCAACAACAAAAAGAAAAACGCCATAGTGGTGGGCTGCGGCAGACTGGGCACCGGTATCGCCTCTCTGCTGTCCTCCAAAGGTTACAGCGTGGTCGTCATAGACAAGGACGAGAAGGCCTTCAAGAAGCTGCCCCAGTCTTTTTCGGGGCTGCGGGTCACCGGCGACGCCACGGGTACGGACGTTCTCAATTCCGTGAACATCAAAAACGCCTCCATTTTGGCGGCGGTGACGGAAAACGACAACGTGAACTCCCTCATTGCCCAGGTTGCTTGCAGAATATACGGTGTGGGCAGGGTTTTCGCCCGCTTCAGCGATACGGAGAAGGAGCACCTTATCGACGGTTTTCCCATCGACGCGGTGTACCCCTACCTCCTTTCCATGAAGGAGTTCACCCGCATAAGCGGCCTTGATAACGAAGAGGATATTTAAGATATGAAGATAGTCATAGCCGGCGGAAGAGACAGAGCGGACTTTTTGATAAGTTTCCTCATGAACAAAAAGCACGTTCTCACGGTGATAAACGACTCTCCGGAATACTGTAAATACCTTGCTTCCACCCACGAGATTCCCATTATATACGGGGACCCCTGCAAGGAGTACGTCCTTGAGGAGGCCCACATTCGGGAGTATGACGTGCTCATCGCCCTTAAGCCCGACGACGCGGACAATCTGGCCATCTGCCAGTGCGCCAAGCGGGTGTTCGGAATCAAAAAAGTCGTGTGCACCGTCTCCAACCCGAAAAACGTGGATGTGTTCAAACGGCTGGGAGTGAACACCGTCATAAGCGCCACCTATATGATTTCCCAGCATATCGAGCGGGCCACCTCCGTGGAGAGCCTCAGAGAAGCCCTCTCCATCGAGGACGGAAAAATCGTTATGGACGAGATGATTGTGGACGATTCCCACTATTGTTCCGGAAAAAAGGTTCGGAATCTGAATTTTCCGCCCAACACCATTATCACCTGCGTTATGCGGGGCGAGAACAACGTGTTCGTTCCCTCCGCCGATACGGTTATAGAGACCGGCGACAAACTGTTCGTGCTCTCATCTCCCGCCAACAGGGACGCCGCCGTTACGGCGCTTACGGGAAAATAAGATGGAAACCGTAAACGGCTACAGGCTGATATTGGGATATATAGGCTACATTATGATGCTGGCGGGGGTGATTATCCTGCTGCCCCTGCTGGTCCTTATCTCTTATCCCGACGACGCCTTCTATGCCAACTGCTTTATAGTTCCGGGTGTTCTCACCGTGTTCGCGGGCTACCTTATGACATCCCTTATCCGCAACAAAGAGCGGGGCAGGCTCCATAAGGGGCAGGACATCCTCATCGTTTTGCTCACCTGGATTATGACAATACTCGCCGGGGCGGCTCCCTACTACCTCAGCCGACAGTATTCCGTCACCAGGGCCATATTCGAGTCCGCCAGCGGCTTTACCACCACTGGCCTCACGGTGACGCCGGTGGACATCGCGCCCCATATATTTCTAATGTACCGGTCAATGACCCTCTTTTTCGGCGGCGTGGGACTCATTCTCATCGTAACCTCAATCATATCCGAGGTCTACGGAATGCAGCTCTACACCGCGGAGGGACACCTTGACAGGCTCATGCCCAATCTGGCGGCCTCCGCCCGGACGGTGCTTGTGATATATTCCGGCTTTATCTTTATCGGCGTGCTGCTCTACGTGTGGGGCGGTATGAGCTGGTTCGACGCGGTGAACTATTCCATGTCGGCGGTGTCAACGGGAGGCTTCGCCACCCACTCCGACAGTATAGCCCACTTCAACAGCCGGTTTATCGAGGGTGTGACCATTATTCTCATGCTTATCGGAGGCACCAACTTCAATCTGCTTCTGATAACTTTGCGGGGCAACTTTAAGGCCCTCATAAAGCACTGCGAGACCCGCTTTTCCTTCTGGCTCTATCTCGCGGCGGTGCCGCTGCTTACGTTGCTTCTCTACCGCGACCGTATAACCGACTTTTGGGACAGCGCCCACATGGCTCTCTTTCAGTGTGTGTCCGCGGTGACAACCACGGGCCTCGACACGTCCCACACTTTGGACAAGTGGCCCACGGCCCAGCTTATTCTTATGATGATGCTCATGCTGGTGGGCGGCGCCGCGGGTTCCACCGCCGGCGGTATAAAGCAGTTCAGGCTCTACATCATAACCCGGCGGTTGGTGAACTCCTTCCGGGAGCGGCTGGCCCATAAGCGCATAGTCTTTCCCAACACCGTGAACATCTACGGCAAGAATACCAGAATGGACGACAACATCACCGACATCTGCCTCTACACCGTTCTGTACATCGCCGTGTGCCTTTTGGGAGCCTTCGCCTTTTCGCTCTACAATCAATACAATTTCACCCAGTGCATATTCGATTTCACCGCGGCTCTCACCAGCGGCGGCTACTCCAACGGCGTTGTGGGACCCGCGTCCCCCAGAGGCATTCTCTGGATTTCCGTGGTGGCAATGTTCCTGGGAAGATTGGAGATATACGTCGTTATCATCGGCATTTTGCGGATTTTCTCCGACATCCGGGCCAAGATAACGAAAATGAAATACTGAAATGAACGAAAAAAACAATTCGCAGACACAGCTCAATAAGTTCGCGAAAACGATAGCGGTGTGGCTTTTGGCCACTCTCTTCGCCTACGCGCTCCACATGTCGGATTTACGCTACGAGAACATCCTCATGGTCTACGTGGTGGGCATCGTGGTGGTTATCCTTGAGACGAGAACCTACCTGTGGAGTATTTTCGCCGCGGCTCTCTTTGTTTTCACCGCCAACTACCTCTTTATCCCGCCGGTGCGGCATTTCAATCTGAGCGAGCCCAACTACTGCATATCCTCCTCCATCTTCGTGATTGTGGCCATTATCGTCAACGTGCTTATGTACCGGCTGAACGAGATGGTGCGCATATCCCGGGAGAAGGCGGCCATAACCGCCAAGATGTACAAAATATCCGGCGGATTTTTGAATCTCTCCACCACCGCCCAGATTATAAGTTACAGCGAAAAAGTTTTGGCGGATATCACCGGCAGGCATGTGAGGGTTTTGACGGCGAAGCAAATAGCCCCCTCCAAGAACAAGGCCCTGAAGTACTGCTTCAACAACTCCATGGCCTGCGGTTTCGGCGAGACCATGTTTCCGGAGGACGATTTCAAATATCTGCCCGTCAAAAACGACAGCCGCACCATAGGCGTGGTGAAGATTGCCATGGACAAAGGCGATCTCGCCGAGGAGACCCGGGCGGTTACGGAGACGGTTCTCTCGCAGGTGGACATGGCTCTCGAGCGGGATATGCTCAATATTTCCGAAGAGGAAAACAAGGTGGGTCTGGAGCGGGAAAAACTCCGGAGCAACCTCCTGCGCAGTTTCTCCAACGACCTGCGCAGTCCTCTCACGGACATCGCCGGAGCCCTCACCTCCATCGAAAGCAAATACGAAGAGTCCACCGAGGATAGGATTCGGGCCGTGCTGCGGGAGACCGCCAGAGACGCCAGAAGAATCGTCACCATGCTGGAGAACCTTTTGAAGCTGACGAAAATCCGCCGGGGCGAGCTCAACATCGTGATGAAAGAGGAGTCCGCCAACGAAATTATGGCGGAGGCCGCGGAACGGGCGGCAAAGCGAAAGGGCGGCAGAACCCTGTCGGTGCGCAAATGCGACGGCAGCCTTACGGCGCAAGCGGATAAGCGGCTGGCGGTTCAGGCCATCGGCGCGCTTTTGGACCACATCTTCGAGCATTCTCCCGCCGACAACAACGTGATTCTCTCCGCGGCGCGGGACAAAAACAGAGTGGTTTTCGAGGTCACCGACGACAAAACCGAGGTTTTCGACAAAAACGATACGGGCCTGCGGATGACCGTGGCCAGAGCCATTGCCGAGGCCCACAACGGCTCGATTTCCGGCGAGATGAATCTCACCGGCGGCGTTACCGTCAAGATTGCCTTCAGAGCGGGCGAGGGCGGCAAGGCCGGAATAGTGATAGATAACTACATGCCCGAGAACGTCAAAAAGGCGGATTTCGACGATCCCGAAGAAGGATAAATCCGAAGGGACTTGCAAAATTTCGGGCCTATATGTTATAATATACGACGCAAGGGGGTGTTTAAATGAAACGCACTTACCAACCGAAAAGAAGATCGCGCATGAGAGTGCACGGCTTTTTCGCCAGAATGTCCTCCAAGGGCGGTCGCAACGTACTGAAGTCAAGGAGAGCCAAGGGTCGCCATAAACTTACGGTTTGACCTTCGCGGTGCGCACCCGACACTCGGGTGCGTAACCTTGACTTTACCCGATCAGTAAACAAAAACGCAGCGTGAACAGGCTGAGAAAAAACTCCGGCTTCAAACGAGTCTACGCAAAAGGCAGGTCGTGCCCCGATCGGCTTGCCGTTTTGTGCTACCTGCCTACCGGGGAGGACGACACGAAAGTGGGCTTCTCCGTCAGCAAAAAGATAGGCTGCGCCGTTGTCCGCAACAAAACAAAGCGGCGCATGCGGGAAATAGTCAGAGCCATATCCGGGGATATAAAGCCCGGATACGACATCGTGATTATCGCCCGCAAGAGAACGGCGGAAGCGGAGTTTTCGGATATGTCCCGGGGAATACGGAATCTTTTCCGCAGGGCCGATTTGCTATGTTCGCGAAAATAGCGGTTTTCCTCATAAGGAGAGTATATCAACGCGCATCGCGCAGGTTTTGGGGCAGAACCTGCCGTTTCAACCCCACATGTTCCGAGTACACGGCCCAGGCCATAGAAAAGTACGGGTTCATAAAGGGGTGCGCTCTGGGAGCCTGGCGCATTTTGCGCTGCAATCCCTGGGCAAGCGGCGGCGACGACCCCGTGCCGTAGGTGCGCGTATCGTTTTGTTATGAAAAACGCGAAAATCTTCATCATCATCGCGGCGATTGCCGCCCTTTTCACCGTTTCCGTTCCTTCCTTCGCCGCCAAAGTCGACGAGGACCTCAAGGCGGCAGCCAAAATAGTCGCCAAGGGCGACGCCGCCAAGAGTAGCGAGGAGAAGAACGAGTACTACAAAGACGCCGTGGGCAAGTACGGCAAGATTATGCGGGCCCACAAGAAGAGCGTGGCGGGTCTCGAGGCCAAGTTCGCTCTTTCGGAAGTGTACGAAAAGTACACCGGCGACAAGAATCATCTCCAGCGGTCTTACGACAACTACAAACAGATAGAGAACCTCTACTACGGCGTCTCCGACGCCCAGCTCAAGGAGACTTTCTCCGACGACGAAGTGGCCCGGGTTCGGAAAATCGTCAGCGAAACCGAAAAGCGCAAGGCCGCGGTGGCCGTTAAGATTGACGAGAAGAACAGAGGAAACATTCTCTATCGGATTATGGACACCTTCGTTCAGCTCACCGGCGCCAAACCCGCTTTCAGCTACTGGTTCGCCATCGTGCTGGTTACGGTGTTCGTTAAGATTGTCATAAGCCCCCTCACCAAAGCCCAGTTCAAGACCATGAAGCAGATGCAGGAGATTTCCCCTCTGCTCAAGGAAGTCCAGAAAAAGTACGAGGGCGACCAGCAGGCCATCGGCGAAAAGACGATGGAGCTCTATAAGAAGTACAACATCAACCCCTTCGCCAGCTGCCTTCCCATTCTGATTCAGATGCCCATCCTGTGGGTGCTTTACTATATGATAAAGTGCTACGAGATGCAGTTCGAGAAGGGCACCTTCCTGTGGATAGGCTCCGCCATGTCCCACGCGTCCGGCTTCCTGGCTCCCATGATGGAGGGAACCAGAGTTTGGTTCAGCGCCAAGAACCTTGCGGAACCGGACCTTATTCTGGTTGTTCTCTACCTCATAAGTATGTACGTTTCCACCAAGATGTCCGCGGTGGATCCCACTCAGGCGGATCAGCAGAAGATGATGTCGGTGCTCATGCCCATCATGTTCGCCTTCATCTTCATCGGATTCCCCGCCGCCTTCCTGCTTTACTGGCTCATTTTCAACGTACTTAATACCGTTCAGCAGTATTACATCATTAACGGCGGAACGAAGATAGATCCCAAGAGCGCCGAAGCCGCCGCCGTCATAAACGCTCCCCTCGAAGGCGACAAAGACAAGGGCGAGAACAAAAAAGACGGCAAGAACAAGAACGGCAAAAACGGCAAGAAGAAATAATATCGGAGGAAAACATGGAAAAGATTGAAGCAACGGGCAGAACCCTTGAAGAAGCCATAGCCGTGGCGGCCCACAATTTGGGCGTCGGCGAGGACGGCATCGAATACGAAGTCGTTGAGGAAGGCGCCAAGGGATTTCTCGGCATGGGCCAGCAGCCCACTCTCATCAACGCCTGGATTAAGGAAGAAGAGGCCGCGGAGACCGCTCCCGCCGCTTCCGACGCCACCCACACCGAGGCCGTGTGCAACCTCCTGACGGAGATTCTCACCGCTATGGGTATGAACGTGGAATGCGAAATCACCGAGGACAACGAGGAAGAAATCGACGTCAGCGTCAGCGGCGAGGACACCGCTCTTCTAATCGGCAAGCAGGGTACCACCCTTGAGGCTCTCCAGTATCTGGTGAGCATCGCCGTGAACCGCAACCGCTCCTCCCGGAGAGTCATCATCGACGCCGGCGGATACAAGAAAAAGCACAACGACTCCCTTATCGCCGCGGCGAAAAAGTACGCGGACAGAGTCAAGGAATACGGTCAGGAAGCCGAACTCGCTCCCCAGCCCGCCAGAGACAGAAGAGTCATCCACATGGCTCTCGCCGACGACCCGGACGTTTACACTTACAGCGAGGGCGTGGGCAGAGACCGCCACGTGGTCATCTCCCCCAAGTAAATGAATACAACCGACACAATTGCCGCCGTCTCCACCCCCACGGGTACCGGCGGCATCGGTGTAATAAGAATATCGGGACCGGAGGCGTTTGACGTCTGCGGTCGCCTTTTTTCCCGGGACGTAAAGTCCATGGAGGCCAACACCTGCGCCTTCGGGAAGATAGCCGCCGAGGACGGCTCCGTATTGGACGAAGTCGTGGTTACCGTCTTTAGGGCGCCCCACAGCTACACCGGCGACGACACCGCGGAAATAAGCTGCCACGGCGGCATGGCCGTAACGAGAGCGGTTTTGGAACGGGTTCTCGAATGCGGCGCCAGAATGGCGGAGGGCGGAGAGTTCACCTATCGAGCCTTCCTTGCCGGGAAAATGGACCTGGCGGAGGCGGAGGCGGTGAACGACCTCATCAAGGCCCGCACCGAGGCGGCGGCGAAAATAGCCCTGAGTCAGATGGAGGGCTCCCTTTCCCGGGCGCTTTTGCCCGTTCGGGACGCCCTCACCGGAATCCTCGCCCGAATCGAGGCCTGTATCGACTTTCCGGAGGACGTGCCGGAGCCGCCGAGGGAGGAACTTCGGACCGAGATTGAGACCGCTTTGAAGTCCCTCACGGATTTGGCCGCCACCTTCGACGGCGCCAGACTTTACAGAGAGGGTCTGCGGGTCGTCATAACCGGCAGAGTGAACACCGGCAAGTCATCCCTGCTGAACGCTCTTTTGCGCTCTGACAGAGCCATCGTCACGGACATCGAGGGCACCACAAGGGATGTGATAGAGGAATCCTTCACGGTGAAGGGGCTGCCGGTGGTGGCCGTTGACACCGCCGGTCTCCGGGAGACCGAGGACAAGGTGGAGCGCATGGGCATCGACCTCACCCGCAAAGCTCTGGAGAAGGCGGACATTATTCTTTTCGTGCTGGACGGCAGCCGAGAGGTTACCCCGGAGGAGCGGGCGGAGATAGAGTCCCTTCGGGACAAAAAAGTTATTTTGGCGGTGAACAAGATTGATTTGAATCCGGCGGCGGAAGGGGACTTCGATCTGCCCGCGGTGAGATTAAGCGCCGAAACCGGAGAGGGCGTCGAGGATTTGCGGAATATGATTTTCGACCTTGCCGGAGCGGCGGAGATTGCCCCCGGCAGCGCGGCGGTGGCGAACCTGCGCCACAAAAACGCTTTGAAAGGGGCGGCGGAGTCCCTTGAAAACGCTTCGGAGACTTTGAGGTCGGATGTGCCCCTTGATTTGATTTCCGCCGATGTTCGGGAAGCCCTTTCGCAAACGGGGCTCATTCTTGGGGACGCCTGCGGCGAGGATTTGCTGGAGCGGATTTTTTCCGATTTCTGCATCGGGAAATAGGGCGGAAAAAAATTCCGATTTTTTTCGAAACTTTTTGTGATTTTCGGGAACTTTGCCTATACGGTACACGTAATGAAA